>NZ_JBQOUX010000192.1:0-7402 GCF_052216785.1 Streptomyces sp. JW3
CGTCCCACCCGGACGGCGGCGGGGCCAGTCCACGCGCACCCCCGGAGGACTGATGTCCACACCCCTCACCGCCGCCGCCCTGGTCGCCGCCCTGCGCGCCGAGGGCGTCACCGTCGTCGAACACGCCGGCTGGCGCACCCACAACCGCAACAGCAAGGGCGCCTGGGGCCCGGTCAACGGCGTGATGATCCACCACACCGTCACCTCGGGCACCGACGCCTCCGTCGCCCTGTGCTACGACGGCCGCTCCGACCTGCCCGGCCCGCTCTGCCACGGCGTGATCGCCAAGGACGGCACGGTGTACCTGGTCGGCAACGGCCGCGCCAACCACGCCGGCAGCGGCGACGCCGACGTCCTGGCCGCCGTCGTCGCCGAGCGCACCACCCTGCCCGCCCCCAACCAGCAGAACACCGACGGCAACGTCCACTTCTACGGCTTCGAGTGCGTAAACCTCGGCGACGGCAAGGACCCCTGGCCCGCCGCCCAGCTCGACGCCATCGCCCGCACCGCGGCCGCGCTCTGCCGCGCCCACGGCTGGTCCGCGGCCTCCGTGATCGGCCACAGGGAATGGACGAACACCAAGATCGACCCGCGTGGCTTCACCATGCCGAGCCTGCGCACCCGGGTCGAAACCCTCCTCGGCAAGAAGCCCACGCCCACCACGCCCACGTACCAGCCCTTCCCGGGCGCCGCCTGGTTCAAGAAGGAGCCCAAGTCGGCGATCGTCACCGCGATGGGCAAGCGCCTGGTCGCGGCCGGCTGCTCGGCGTACGCTTCCGGCCCGGGCCCGCAGTGGACCGACGCCGACCGCAACAGCTACGCCAAGTGGCAGCGCAAGCTCGGCTACTTGGGCACCGACGCGGACGGCTGGCCGGGCGCCACCTCCTGGGCGGCGCTGAAGGTGCCGTACACCGGCGGGACGTGACGCCCGTGTCCGACACCACCAGACGTACCCTCCGCACCATCGTCCAGACCGCCGTCGCCCTGTGCGTCCTGCTGCCGACGCTGGTCGACACGGCCGGCCTGCCCCGCAGTCTGCCCTGGGTCGCGGGCGCCCTGGCGGTGGCCGGCGCGGTGACCCGGGTGATGGCACTGCCCGCAGTACAGTCCCGCCTCCCCGCCTGGCTGCGCACCGCGGCCCCCGAACAGAACGCGACCGAGAAGAGCACGACATGAGCGACGATCAAGCCACCGTGGCCGTCGAACTGGAACGCCTGCGCGGCACGGTGGAAGCGGGCTTCGCCCGGGTCGACGGCTCCCTCGCCCTGCTGGTCCAGCGCAGCGACCAGACCGACAAGCAGCTCGCCGACCATGAAACACGCCTGGACGCCCTGGAACGCTCCCGCTGGCCGCTCGCCAGCATCGGCGTCCTGGCCGCCCTGGCCACGACGGTGGTCACCGCCCTGCAACTGACCACCCGCTGAGCACACCGAGGGGCGGTCGCCCCACCCGACGACCGCCCCTCACACCCCGAACGTGCACCACACCTGCTTCTCGTCGAACCCCGTACGGTGCCACCCCCAGCGCCGCGACACCGCCTCGACCAGCCGCAGCCCCCGCCCGCCCTCACTCCAGGGATCGCCCCCGCCGACCGCCACGGCAGGCTCCCGCTCGGGCGCCTGGTCGAGGACCGTCACCCGCAGCATCGACGGCACGAGGGCCAGCTCAAGACCGGCGAGCCCGCCCCCGTGCCGTACGGCGTTGGTGCACATCTCACTCACCACCAGCTCAACGGTGTCCGCGAGCTCGCCGAGCCGCCACTGCTCGTGCAGCCACACCCGGGTCCGATGCCGCGCCTCGGCGACGGGCCGCACCGGATCGAGAGCGGAGACGTCCCAGCCGACACGGGTCGGGGTGGCATCGAAGCGGCAGTCCATCGGGCACCTCGCGGAGGTCGAAGAATGGCTTGCGCCGCACAGTAGCGACTTCCCCCAACACGTGAGACGCCATTCACCCCAACGAGTTGAGTCCCGGTGTTCGATGGACGAGCCCGACATGGGTGGGCAAACTGAGCGCGAGCGAGGAGAGGAAGACATGGCACCCAGGCACGCCCCGACCTTCCGACAGCGCCGTTTCGGCGCTGAACTGCGGCGGCTGCGGGAAGCCGCAGGGATGTCGGCACCACGCGCGGCAGAACTCCTCGGCACCGACCGCACCACCATTTCCAACACCGAAGCGGGCCGTTTCGGCATCAGCGAACAGCGTCTTCGACGCCTGGCCGCCATCTACGAGTGCGACGACCCGACGCTGATCGACGCACTGGCCGGGATGACCGGCGGACGCCGCGCCGGCTGGTGGGACGAGTACCGGGGCAAGGTGCCCCCGGACTTCCTGGACGTGGCCGAACTAGAACACCACGCGGTCCGGCTGCGTACCCTCCAGACAGCTCACCTGCCCGGCATGTTCCACACCGAGGAGCACGCCCGAGCCATCTTCGACCTGTTCATCCCGGCGCTGCCCCGCCTGGAGGTCGAACTGCGGATCGCGCAACGTCTGTCCCGGCACTCCGTGATCACTCGGGAGCCGCCGATGCCGTACGTGGGTCTCATCCACGAAACCGCGCTCCGCATGCAGACCGGTGGCCGCCACGTCACCCGCGCCCAGCTGGAGCACCTGCTCTCGGAGAGCGAGCGGGAGAACGTCTCGCTGCTGGTCATCCCGTTCAGCGCGGGCGGCTTCCCCATGGCCGGCGACTCCGTGCTCTACGCGACCGCCTCCAGCCCGCACCTGGACACGGTGCAGGTGGATGCCCCGACGGGCGCCATCTTCTTCGACGCCCGCGGCCAACTGGCCAACTTCCGGCGCCGTATGGACGCAGTCGAACAACTGGCGTTGAATCGCAGCCAGTCGAGGGACGCCATCCTCGACATTCTCAAGGAGCTGTAGAAGTGCCCGAGGTGAAGTGGACCAAATCCTCGTACTCCGAGGCGTCCGGCAACAACTGCGTGGAGATAGCCGAATCCGGCCCCACCATCCACATCCGCGACTCCAAACACCCCCACCACCCCCACACCACCGTCAGCCGCACCACCTGGACAGCCTTCACCCGCACCCTCTAGAACCCGAACCCGCACCCACACCAAAGGGCGGCCACCCCGCAAGGTGACCGCCCTTCGGCAGCCGGTGCCCCTACGACGGTATGGACGCAGTCGGACAACTGACGTTAAATCATGGACATGCCCGAGGCGAAGTGGACCAAGTCCTCGTACTCCGAGGCATCAGGCAACGCCTGCGTGGAGATAGCCGAATCCGGCCCCACCATCCTCATCCGCGACTCCAAACACCCCCACCACCCCCACACCACCGTCCACCGCACCACCTGGACGGCCTTCACCCGCACCCTCTAGAACCCGAACCCGCACACACGCCGAAGGGCGGCCACCCCGAGAGGTGACCGCCCTTCAGTACGTCAGACCCTGGCCCTACTGGTTGTACGGCCCGTAGTCGTAGTCCTCCAGCGGAACAGCCTGACCCGACCCCGTCCCGAAGGGCGAGTAGTCGATGTCGTCATAGCCGACCGCCGAGTACATCGCGGCCTTGGCCTCCTCGGTCGGCTCCACCCGGATGTTGCGGTAGCGGGACAGACCCGTACCGGCCGGGATGAGCTTACCGATGATGACGTTCTCCTTGAGGCCGATGAGCGAGTCGGACTTGGCGTTGATCGCCGCGTCCGTGAGAACTCGCGTCGTCTCCTGGAAGGACGCCGCCGACAGCCAGGACTCGGTCGCCAGCGAAGCCTTGGTGATACCCATCAGCTGCGGACGACCCGAGGCCGGGTGACCACCCTCCTGCACGACCCGCCGGTTCTCGGTCTCGAACTTCGACCGCTCGACCAGCTCACCGGGCAGCAGCTCCGCGTCGCCGGACTCGATGATCGTCACGCGGCGCAGCATCTGCCGGATGATGATCTCGATGTGCTTGTCGTGGATCGACACGCCCTGCGAGTTGTAGACCTTCTGCACCTCGCCGACCAGGTGGACCTGGACGGCCCGCTGGCCGAGGATGCGCAGCACGTCGTGCGGGTTGGTGGCACCCACGGTGAGCTTCTGGCCCACCTCGACGTGCTCGCCCTCGCTCACCATGACCCGGGCCCGCTTCGAGATCGGGAACGCCGTCTCGTCGCTGCCGTCGTCCGGGGTGACGACCAGCTTCTTGGTCTTCTCGGTCTCCTCGATCCGCACCCGGCCACTGGCCTCGGAGATCGGGGCGACACCCTTCGGGGTACGGGCCTCGAAGAGCTCGACGACACGCGGCAGACCCTGGGTGATGTCGTCACCGGCCACACCACCGGTGTGGAAGGTACGCATCGTCAGCTGGGTGCCGGGCTCACCGATGGACTGGGCGGCGATGATGCCGACCGCCTCACCGATGTCGACCAGCTTGCCGGTGGCCAGCGAACGGCCGTAGCAGTAGGCACAGGTGCCGACCGCGGACTCGCAGGTCAGGACCGAGCGGGTCTTGACCTCCTCCACGCCCAGCTTGACCAGCTGGTCGATGAGCACGTCACCGAGGTCCACGTTGGCCGGCGCGACGACCTTGCCGTCCACCACGATGTCCTCGGCGAGGGCACGGGCGTAGACCGAGGTCTCCACGTCGTCCGTCTTCTGCAGGGAGCCGTCCTCGCCGCGGACGGCGATCTTCAGGCGCAGACCGCGGTCGGTGCCGCAGTCCTCCTCGCGGATGATGACGTCCTGGGAGACGTCGACCAGACGACGGGTGAGGTAACCCGAGTCGGCGGTCCGCAGCGCGGTGTCCGCCAGACCCTTACGGGCACCGTGCGTGGAGATGAAGTACTCCAGCACGGACAGACCCTCACGGAACGAGGCCTTGATCGGACGCGGGATCGTCTCGTTCTTGGCGTTCGACACCAGACCACGCATACCGGCGATCTGACGCATCTGCATCATGTTGCCTCGTGCGCCCGAGTTCACCATCATGAAGATCGGGTTGGTCTTCGGGAAGTTCTCGTTCATCGCCTCGGCGACCTCGTTGGTCGCCTTGGTCCAGATCGCGATGAGCTCCTGCGTGCGCTCGTCCTTGGTGATCAGACCGCGCTCGTACTGCTTCTGGACCTTCTCGTCCTGCGCCTCGTAGCCCTTGACGATCTCCTTCTTCGCCTCGGGCACGACGACGTCGGAGATGGCCACGGTGACACCGGAGCGGGTCGCCCAGAAGAAGCCGGACGCCTTCAGGTTGTCGAGCGTCGCCGCCACGATGACCTTCGGGTAGCGCTCGGCGAGGTCGTTGACGATCTCGGAGAGCTGCTTCTTGCCGACCTCGTAGTCGACGAACGGGTAGTCCTCCGGCAGCAGCTCGTTGAAGAGCGCGCGGCCCAGCGTGGTGCGCAGCGTGAAGACATCACCCTGCTGCCACTCGGGCTCGCCCTCCTCACGGGCCGGCGGCTGCCAGCCGCGCGGCGGGATGGTGCCCACCGGGAAGCGGATGTCGATCTTCGACTGGAGCGACAGCTCGCCGGCGTCGAAGGCCATGATCGCCTCGGCGGCGGAGCCGAACGCGCGGCCCTCGCCCTTGAGGTCACGGCCCTCGCCGTCGGTGGTGAGGAAGAACAGACCGAGGACCATGTCCTGGGTCGGCATCGTCACCGGACGGCCGTCGGCGGGCTTGAGGATGTTGTTCGAGGACAGCATCAGGATGCGGGCCTCGGCCTGCGCCTCCGCGGACAGCGGCAGGTGCACGGCCATCTGGTCACCGTCGAAGTCCGCGTTGAACGCGGTGCAGACGAGCGGGTGGATCTGGATGGCCTTGCCCTCGACCAGCTGCGGCTCGAAGGCCTGGATGCCGAGGCGGTGCAGGGTGGGCGCACGGTTCAGCAGCACCGGGTGCTCGGCGATGACCTCTTCGAGGACGTCGTACACCACGGTCCGGCCGCGCTCGACCATCCGCTTGGCGCTCTTGATGTTCTGCGCGTGGTTCAGGTCGACCAGGCGCTTCATCACGAACGGCTTGAACAGCTCCAGCGCCATCGCCTTCGGCAGACCGCACTGGTGCAGCTTCAGCTGCGGACCGACGACGATCACGGAACGCGCCGAGTAGTCCACGCGCTTGCCGAGCAGGTTCTGCCGGAAGCGGCCCTGCTTGCCCTTGAGCATGTCGGACAGCGACTTCAGCGGACGGTTGCCCGGACCGGTCACCGGCCGGCCACGACGGCCGTTGTCGAAGAGGGCGTCGACCGCCTCCTGGAGCATGCGCTTCTCGTTGTTCACGATGATCTCGGGCGCGCCGAGGTCGAGAAGCCGCTTCAGGCGGTTGTTGCGGTTGATGACACGGCGGTACAGGTCGTTCAGGTCGGAGGTCGCGAAGCGGCCACCGTCCAGCTGCACCATCGGCCGCAGGTCCGGCGGGATGACCGGCACGCAGTCCAGCACCATGCCCTTGGGGCTGTTGCTGGTCTGCAGGAACGCCGAGACGACCTTCAGGCGCTTGAGCGCACGGGTCTTCTTCTGGCCCTTGCCGGTACGGATGATCTCGCGGAGCTTCTCGGCCTCCTCGTCGAGGTCGAAGGACTCAAGGCGCTTCTGCAGGGCAGCCGCACCCATCGAGCCGTCGAAGTAGGTGCCGAACCGGTCGCGCAGCTCGCGGTAGAGCAGCTCGTCGCCCTCCAGGTCCTGGACCTTGAGGTTCTTGAACCGGTTCCACACCTCGTCGAGGCGGTCGATCTCGCGCTGCGCGCGGTCGCGCAGCTGCTTCATCTCACGCTCGGCACCCTCGCGCACCTTGCGGCGCACGTCGGCCTTGGCGCCCTCGGCCTCCAGCTCGGCGAGGTCCGTCTCGAGCTTCTTGGCGCGGGCCTCCAGGTCGGAGTCACGGCGCTGCTCGATCTGCTGGCGCTCGACGGAGACGTGCGCCTCCAGCGACGGCAGGTCGCGGGTGCGGCGCTCCTCGTCGACGAACGTGATCATGTACGCCGCGAAGTAGATGACCTTCTCCAGGTCCTTCGGGGCGAGGTCCAGCAGGTAACCGAGGCGCGACGGGACGCCCTTGAAGTACCAGATGTGGGTGACGGGAGCGGCCAGCTCGATGTGGCCCATCCGCTCACGGCGCACCTTGGCGCGGGTGACCTCGACGCCACAGCGCTCGCAGATGATGCCCTTGAAGCGGACGCGCTTGTACTTGCCGCAGTAGCACTCCCAGTCCCGGGTCGGACCGAAGATCTTCTCGCAGAAGAGTCCGTCCTTTTCCGGCTTGAGGGTGCGGTAGTTGATGGTCTCGGGCTTCTTGACCTCGCCGTGGCTCCACTGACGGATGTCGTCAGCGGTGGCCAGACCGATCCGGAGCTCATCGAAGAAGTTGACGTCGAGCACTATGCGTCAATCCCTCTCAGGGTTGTAAGTCATGGGGTCTGATACGGGGGTCCTGGGGCCGGCCGGGCTCAGTCGAGCCC
>NZ_JBQOUX010000193.1:0-7195 GCF_052216785.1 Streptomyces sp. JW3
CGAGCACTTCCTAGCCTTCACCAGCATCGCCTGCACCCTCATCTGCTACCGCCGACTCACCAAATGAGACGACCTCTTACTGGCGTGGGAGGAACCGGGGAACCGTCACCAGGCGACGGGCAGTTCCTCCACCCCGTACTGCACGGCGAACTGGCGGAACCGCAGGTCGTCGACGGGCACGGCGAGCCGCAGGCCGGGGAAGCGGGACAGCAGCGCCGCGAAGCTCAGCCGCAGCTGGGCGCGGGCGAGGGCGGCCCCGACGCAGTAGTGGATGCCGTGTCCGAAGGCCACGTGGCCGGTGTCCTCGCGGGTGATGTCCAGGCGGTCCGGCGGCAGACCGGCCGGCCGGGTGCGGTTGACCGCGAGCAGCGAGCAGGAGACGACCTGCCCCTTCTTGATCAGCTCCCCGCCGACGGTCACGTCCGTCAGCGCGGTGCGTGGCGAGGCCGTGGAGACCACCGACACGTACCGCAGCAGTTCCTCCACCGCCCGCGGCAGCAGCGCGGGGTCGGCGCGCAGCAGGGCGAGCTGGCCGGGGTGCTGGAGGAGGGCGAGGAGTCCGAGTCCCAGCATCTGCGCCGAGCCCTCCAGACCGGCCGCCATGAACGAGGCGCAGACCCCGGCCAGTTCCGCGTCGGTGACGTCGTCCCCGTGCTCCCGGATCAGCATGCCGAGCATGTCCTCACCGGGGTCCCGGCGCTTCTGCGCGACGATTCTGCTCATGTACGAGGCGAACGCCTTCTGCGCCGCGACGCGTTTACGGGTCCGCCCGGTGGAATGCGCGTCCATACGGCTGGGCGCCCGCACATCGAGCATTCTGCCCAGGTCGGCCAGGTCGTCGCGGGGAATTCCGAGCAGTGCGCAGATGACGAGTCCGGGGACCGGCCAGCCGAAATGGCGCATGAGATCGGCCGGCGACCCGGCCGCGGCCAGTACGTCCAGCCGTTCGGCCACGATCTGTTCGACGATGGGTTCCATTCTGCGCATGCGGCGCAGCGTGAATTCCGGCGCGATCAATTTACGCAACCGGGTGTGCTCCGGGGGATCGTAATGCAGCAGATTCCCTTCTTCCCTGGCGCCGCGGGAAATCGCCCGTTCGAGATCGGGCGGCTTGGCGGTGAACCGGTCCGCGTCCCCCAGGATCGCCCGTGCCTCGGCGCGTCCGGTGGCCAGCCAGTCGGCGGCTCCGGGGTCGGGGCACACGGGTGTCTCGTTGCTCATCCGGCTCAGCTCGGGCAACGGGTCGAGACCGTCGCGGCGCAGGTGCGGCGGGAGGTCCGGCGGCTTGGGCATGACGGGCCTTTCGGTGCGGTGGCTACCAGGAGACGGGCAGGTGCTCGATGCCGAAGGTGGCCAGCCACGGCGGACGGAAACGCAGTTCGTCGCGCGGTACGGCGAGCCGCAGCGCGGGGAAGCGGCGCAGCACACCCGCGAAGGCGATGCGCAGCTCCATACGGGCCAGGGCCGCGCCCGCGCAGTAGTGGATGCCGTGCCCGAAGGCCACGTGCGTGGTGCCCTCGCGCAGGATGTCCAGGCGGTCCTGGGGTGCGCCGGGCGGCTGGGCACGGTTGACCGCGAGCAGTGAGCAGGACACGATCTGGCCGGGTTCGATCACGTGGTCGCCGACGGTCACCTCGGTCAGGGCGGTGCGCGGCGAGGCGACCGCGACGACGGTGACGTACCGCAGGAGTTCCTCGACCGCCTGGCCCATCAGTTCGGGCCGTTCACGCAGCAGGGCGAGCTGGTCGGGGTGGTCGAGCAGGGCCAGCAGGCCCAGGCCGAGCATGCCGACCATGTTCTCGATGCCGGCGGCCATGACGGAGGCGGCCAGGCCGACCAGTTCCTTGTCGGAGACGTCCGCCCCGTGTTCCTTGACGAGCATGCTCACCAGGTCGTCGGCGGGGGCGCGGCGGCGGTCGGCGACGTACCGGGCCAGGTAGTTGTCGAAGGTCTTGGCCGAGGTGCGGCGGGCCTGCCAGCCCCGGTTGTCGCGCCGGCTGAGGTCGAGGTGCCGGGCCAGTTCCGCCTGGTCGTCGCGGGGGATGCCAAGCAGGGTGCAGCCGACCAGGCCGGGAATGGGCCAGGCGAAGTGCCGCATGAAGTCGGCCGGCCGGCCGGCCCGTTCCATGACGTCCAGCCGGTCCTCGATGATCCGCTCGACCTGCGGTTCGATCCGGCGCATGCGGCGCAGTGTGAACTCCGGTGCCAGCAGCTTCCGCAGCCGGGTGTGTTCCGGCGGGTCGTACATCAGCGGGTTGCCGATCTGGGTGATCTGCCGGGACTCCTCCTCGGTGTCGGCGGGCGGCCGGGTGCTGAACCGCTCCGCGTCGCCGAGGATCGTCCGTACCTCCTCGCGGCCGGTGGCGACCCAGCTGATCAGGCCCGGCCCGGTCTGAGCCACCAGCGGTGTCTCGGTGCTCATCCGGCCGAGACCGGGCGGCGGGTCCATGCCCTCCCGCAGGTGGTTGGGGATGATGTCGGCCTTCTGGTCGCGCTTCTTGCCCCTGACCTCACCGGTGTCCCTGGTCATGTCCTTCACTGGCCCTTTCGTGCGCGCGTCGTCGCGGTGCGGATCTTGTGGTCGAGGACGCGGCCGATGACGGGCCGGTGCGCCGGTTCGAGCATGTCCTCGTGGGCGGCGGTGACCTCGTGCGTCTCGATGTCGCCGGCGACGTACGGCCGCCAGCTCGCGATCGCCTCGGTCGCCAGCAGTGTCTCGGTCCTGCGTTCGGTCGCCACGAACACCAGCAGGTCGCCCCGGAAGACGGCCGGCCGGTGGTCCCGGATGAGACCGACGGTGTTCTTGATGACCTCCCGCATGTTCTCCAGCAGCGGCCCGCGCACCTCCATGGCCCGGCCGTCCTTCCCGGCCTCGTTCTCGCCCCAGGTCGCCCGGCCGTCGTCGGGTCCGAGCACGGACTCGTCCCCGGTGGCGATCTCGCCGACGTCGCGCAGCGGGTAGGCGTCGAGCAGCGCCAGCAGGTCGACCTGCTGGCCCGCGTCCTGGAGCCGGCAGGCGATGGCCTGGGCGACCACTCCGCCGAGCGACCAGCCGAGCAGCCGGTAGGGGCCCTGCGGCTGCACGCTGCGGATCTGCTCGATGTAGTCGGTGGCCATCTCGTCGATGGTCCGGGGCAGCGGCTCGGGACCGCCGAGCCCGCGCGCCTGCACCCCGTAGACCGGCAGGTCCGCCGGGAGATACGGCAGCAGGGTGGCGTAGCTCCAGCTCAGGCCCGTGCCGTGGTGCACGCAGAACAGGGGGCGGCGGCCGCCCTCGGGGCGCAGCGGCAGCAGCACCCCGAGGTCCTCGGAGTTGCGCACGGTGCGGCGCAGCACGCCGTCGCGCAGCCGCCGGCCGGGAGCGCCGGCCTGGAGGTGCAGCCGTCCGGCGGCGTCCCGCCGCGCCCACCGGCCGGTGCGGAACATCCGCTCGCCGCTGCCGCCGACGGGGTTCGCCACGAAACGGCTGCCGGTCGCGCCCGGAGCGTCGGCGTAGCCGCGGGCGAGTCCGTTCCCGGCGACGTACACCTCGCCGGGGACGCCCGGGGGGACCGGGCACAGGAAGTAGTCCAGCAGGTAGGCGCGGGCTCCGCCGACCGGGACGCCGCTGTCGGGCGTCGCCGGGAGGGCCTCGTCGGGGGCGGTGCGGTGGGCCAGCCAGGCGCCGCCGGTCTCCGCCGCGCTCCGGGCGCCGACCAGCGCCGGCCGCGGCCGGCCGGCCCGCCACTCCCCGGCGCCGGCGGCCGGCTCCGGTCCCCCGTCGCCGAGCAGGACCACCTCGGCGGCGGGCGGGTACGGCACGGTCGGCAGCAACGCCCGCGTGGTGATCAGGCGGTCGGCCGTCACCGGCGCCGCCGCGCCGTCGTCGCTAGGCACGCCCAGCCGGACCCGGTCCCCCGCGCCGAGCGCGGTGAGCAGCGGGACGAGCAGCTCGGTGACGGGCATCCGGGTGTCCAGCCGGGTCTCGGTGGTCTCCGTGCCCGGCGGGAGGCCGTCCCGCAGCCGGTCGGCGACCCGGCCGGCCAGCGCACGGTGCTCGATGACGACTCCTCCCCCGGTGTCCGTCGCCGTGTCCGTCTCCGTGTCCGTCGCCGTGTCCGCCGCCGTGTCCGTCGCCGTGGCGGGGAGGATCAGGGCCGCGTGGGCGGGCAGCGGCGGGGTCGGCGGAGGGCCGCCGGGCGCAGCCTCGGTGGCCGGCGCGTCGACCGGCACCCACAGGCGGGCGCCTTCGACGCGCCCCCCATGTCCGGCATCCCCGGTGGCCCCGGCATCCCCGGTGGCCTCCGTACCGCCGACGACGGCCGCGAGCCGTCCGCCGCCGGGTGCCGCGAGCGGGTCGGCCGGTGTCCGGCCGTCCTCGGTGACCCAGCAAGCCGCACCCGACTTGAGTACGCCGAGCAGCGCGGTGACCAGGTCCGTCCCGGCCGGCAGCGCGATCGCGACGGTGTCCTCCTGGCCCACGCCGCGCGCCGCCAGCCGGCGTGCCAGCGTGTCGGCCGCCACGTCCAGGCCGCCGAAGGTGACCGAGGTCCGCTCGTCGGACACGGCGACGGCCTCCGGGGTCAGCGCGGCCCGTTCGGCCAGCAACTCGACCAGGGTGCGCTCGGGAGACGGATCGGGCGCCTCCTGCCCGGCCCCGACCGCCTGTCGCAGTTCGGCCTCGTCGAGCAGCACCTCGATCTGGCCGACCCGGAGTTCGGGGTCGTCCGCGACCTGTTCCAGCACCCGCACCAGCCGGCGGGCCAACGCGGCGGCGGTGGACTCGTCGAACAGCTCGGTGGCGTAGTCGAGGGTGCCCACGATGCCGTCCGGGTCGCCGTAGTCCTCGAAACTCTCGGTGAGGGTGAGCCGCAGGTCGAGCGCGGAGGCGGTCGGCGGCAGGGCCAGCCGGGTGGTCGCCAGTCCCGGCAGGTCCGCGTCCTCCCACTTCTCGGCGATGTCGTCGCGGACGTCGAGCAGTACCTGGAACACCGGGTGGTGGTCCGCGGAGGTCTCCGGGGCCACCAGTTCCACCAGCCGCTCGAAGGGCACGTCCTGGTTCTGGAGGGCCTCCTGGTACACCTCGCGGGCCCGTTCGACCAGTCCGAGGAAGGTGGGGTTGCCGAAGGTGTCCAGGCGCAGCGAGAGCAGGCCGGACAGCGGTCCCACCACGCCCTCCAGGCTCTCCTCCCCGTCCGGCCTGGGCAGCACGGTGCCGATCACGAGGTCGGTGCCGGCGGCCAGGCGGGACAGCAGCAGGGCCAGTGCGGCGTGCACGGCCGTGAAGGAGGTCGCGTCGGCGGCCTCGGCCGCGTCCATGAGCTTGGCGTGGGTCTGTGCCGGGATGCGCACCGGCAGGGAGGCGGTGTTCCAGGCCGGCTGCGGCGGGCGTCGCCGGTCCGTGGGCAGCGGGGTGTGCGGGGGCGCGTCGGCCCAGGTGGCCTTCCAGTACTCCAGTTGGTCGGCGACCAGGCTGTCCGCTTTCTCCTCGCCCTTGAGCAGTTCCTTCTCCCACAGGGCGTAGTCGGCGAACTGCACGGGCAGGGGCGCCCGTTCGGAGACCCGCCCCTCGCGCCGCGCTCCGTAGGCGGCCGCCAGGTCGCGGACGATCAGGTTGACCGAGGACTCGTCCGCGGCGATCGGATGGACCACCAGAAGCAGCACGTGCTCGGTCTCGGACAGCGTCAGCAGATACGGCGCCCAAGGTGTCTCGCGGTTCAGGTCGAAGGCCCGCCGCGTACGCGCTTCCAGCTGGCCGAGGAGGTCCGCCGCGCTGGTCGGCACCACCGTCAGCTCGGGGACGACGGTCGCGTCGCCGGCCTCGGACACCCGCTGGACGAGCCGTCCGTCCGCGGTCTCCCCGAACCGCGTGCGCAGCAGCTCGTGCCGGTCCACGAGGTCGCCGAGGGCCGCCCGCAGCGCGGGGATGTCCAGTTCGCCGTCGAGCCGCAGAGCGGCGGGGAGCCGACCGGCCGGGCTGCGGCCGGGCTGCTGTTCGGCGGCCCAGATCCGCTGCTGGCGCACGGAGGCGGGGATCTCTTCGGGCCGCTGCCGCACCGCCCGCAGCGGCGGGCGCAGCTTGGCGCCCAGCAGCCGTTCCACGCCGACCGGTGTGGCGGAGCCGAAGAAGTGCCGGATGCTCAGCTCGGCGCCCAGCTCGGTACGGATGCGTCCCGCGAGCCGCATCGCCAGGGCCGAGTTGCCGCCCAGGTCGAAGAAGTTGTCGTCGGGGCCGACCCGGGCCAGGCCGAGCACCTCGGCGAACAGCGCGCACAGTGTCTCCTGGAGCTCTCCCTGCGCCGCCTTCGCCGAGACCAGGTCGGCGTAGTCCGGCGCGGGCAGGGCGGACTTGTGCAGCTTCCCGTTGGGGGTGAGCGGCAGTTCGTCCAGGACCATCATGGTGGCCGGGACCATGTACTCGGGCAGCCGCTCGGCGGCGAAGGCCCGCAGCGCACCGGTGTCCAGCCCGTCGGAGGCGGCGGCGGGAACGGTGTAGGCGACGATCCGGGGATCACCGGGCCGGTCCTCACGCACGACGACCGCGGCCTGGGCGACATCGGGGTGGGCGGCGACGACGGACTCGACCTCACCGAGTTCGATCCGGAAGCCGCGGATCTTGACCTGCTCGTCGGCGCGGCCCGCGAAGTGCAGCAGCCCGTCGTCCGACCACCGCGCCAGGTCGCCGGTCCGGTACATCCGCTGTCCGGGCAGGAAGGGGCAGGCCACGAACCGCTCGGCGGTCAGGTCCGCGCGGCCCAGATAGCCACGGGCCAGACCGGGACCGGCCAGATACACCTCACCGACCGCACCGACCGGCGCCGGCCGCAGGAACTCGTCCAGCACGAAGACACGGCAGTTGGGCAGGGGACGGCCGATGGCCGGCGGCGCGTCCTCGGGCGTGACGCCCTCCGCGATCTCCACGGCCGTAGCCATCACCGTGGCCTCGGTCGGACCGTACGTGTTGCATACGCCTGCCTGCGCCCGCCAGCGCGCCGCGAGGTCCGCGTTGAGCCGCTCGGCACCCAGCACCCAGTTCTTGACGCCCGGCACCGACTGCGGGTCCAGGACCCCCAGCAGAGACGGCACCACACTGGCCACCGTCACCCCAGCGTCACGGATCATCCCCGCCAACACCTGCCCGTCCCTACGCTCCTCGGCCGTCGCGATCGCCAGCGTGCCACCATGAGCGAGCGTCACGGTCACATCCAGCACCGAC
>NZ_JBQOUX010000194.1:0-7177 GCF_052216785.1 Streptomyces sp. JW3
CACCAGCGCCGGTCCGTCCGGCGGCGGGGCCGGTCCGGGCGCCGGCACCGGCGACGCGACCGGCGGCGCGGGCAGCGGCACCGGCACCGGCACGGACACCGGTGGTGGCGGTGCCGGCGGCGGGGCGACGTCCCCGGGGCGGCCGGGGCTGGTGGGCGGTCTGCTGGGCTGACCGCAGCCCTCTACGAGACGGGCCCCGCACCCGCGCGACACTGTGCGCGCGGATGCGGGGCCCTTCGGCGTGCGCCGGCCGTGGTCAACGGCCCTGCGCGGCCAGCTCCTTCGCCGCCTCCGTGAGGTCCTTCGCGGTGTCGATGGCCCGCCAGTAGGACCCCTGCGGGATAGGGAAGCCGGACAGCCGGCGCTCGCGGGCCAGCCGGGGGAACGTGGTCCGCTCGTGGTCGCCGCGCTCCGGGAGCAGCGCGGCGAACGCCGAGGAGAAGACGTACACGCCCGCGTTGATCTCGAACGTGGACGGGGGCGCCTCGATGAAGTCGGTGATGCGGCCGAAGCCGTCCGTCTGCACGGCGCCCCACGGCAGCCGCGGGCGGGCCAGCGCGAGGGTGGCGACGGCGTCCCGCTCGGCGTGGAAGTCGGCCATGTCGCGCAGCGAGAAACGGGTCCAGATGTCGCCGTTGGTGGCGTACCAGGGGCGGTCCGGGTGGGGCAGCCGGGCGGCGGCGTACTTCAGGCCGCCGCCGCGGCCGAGCGGCTCGGGTTCCACCACGGTGGTCACGGAGACCGGCAGGTCGGCGGTGTCCAGCCACTTCTGGAGCACCTCGGCGAGATGCCCGCAGGAGACGACCACGTCCGTCACGCCCTCCTCGGCCAGCCAGGCGAGCTGGTGACCGATGATCGGCGTCCCCGTGCCGGGGATCTCGACCATCGGCTTGGGCCGGTCGTCGGTGTACGGGCGCAGCCGGGTGCCCTGGCCGCCGGCCAGGACTACGGCCTGGGTGGGGCGGCGGGGGGTGGTCGGGTCGGTCATGGCCGAACCCTACGCGGGTGAGATTCCTCGAGCTGCGGTGTGTCGCGGTCCGGGCCGGGGGGTGCTGCGATCCGGGCCGGGGGGGGCTGCGTCCCGCGCCCCGTCCGGGGCGTCGCTCAGCCGTGGGCCGACAGGACGCCGGACGCGAAGGCCGTGTCGCAGACCGGGCGGGAGTAGGACTGGGCGCGGGTGGGGCCGTAGACGCGGACCGCGGCGCGGCCGAGGGCGCGGGCGATGGAGGCGCAGTGCCGGGCCAGCGACGGGCGGTCGTTGACGGCCTCCTGGAGGTGGGTGAGGGCGACGCCCGGGTCCTCCTCCTGGAGCTCGGTCAGCAGCCGGTCGCGCAGCACCTCGTGCGGGGCGCGGGCGGCGGCCGGCGAGGACGCCTCGGGGGCGGCGGCGTCCGACGCGGTGAGCACCGAGTCGGCCGGGGCGCCCGACCAGTTGACCCGGGTGACCGCGAGGGTCCCGGAGAGCACCAGGACAACGGGCAGGACGAAGGCGAGGGAGCGGCCGATCCGGCGGGCGGGTCCCCGGCCGCGTCGCGTCTGAAGGGCGCTGGAGTGCTTCACGGAGTTCTTCGCGGAGTGCTTCACGCGAGTGAGGGTAGCGCCCGGTGATGATTTGGCGACATTTAGTCACCGGTTCGGGGGATGAGAAAGCGGAATGGACGGGGTACGGGGTTGACGAACAGGGGTCGAAATGGGCGGTGTGCCGGGGTATTTGTCGACAACGGGAAGGGCCCCGCGGCAGCGCCGCGAGGCCCTTTTCGTCAACTCGGGTGAATCTGGGCCGGTGTCAGTCGGTGAGCCGCTCGCCCGTGGAGGACGAGAACACGTGGGTCTCGCCCGGCTGCGGCACGACGTGCAGGCTGGCGCCCTTCTGCGGCACCGCACGGCTGTTGACGCGGACCACCAGGTCCTTGGTCTCGCCGCCGACCTGGACCGCGCCGTAGACGAAGCCGTCGGCGCCGGTCTCCTCCACGACGTTGACCGAGACCGCGAGGCCGGCCGGGGCGCCCGCGGTGTTCTTGGCCAGGCCCGCGGCGGCGGCGCCGTTCAGCTCCACCACGTCGAAGTGCTCGGGGCGGACGCCGACGGTGACCGTGCGGTCGCCGCGGTCGGCGGCGGCCTTGAGCGCGTCCCGGTTGACCGGCACCACGCTGTTGCCGAACTTCACGCCGCCGTCGGTGATCGGGACCTCGATGAGGTTCATCGCGGGGGAGCCGATGAAGCCGGCGACGAACAGGTTGGCGGGCTTGTCGTACATGTTGCGCGGGGTGTCGACCTGCTGGAGCAGACCGTCCTTGAGGACCGCCACCCGGTCGCCCATCGTCATGGCCTCGACCTGGTCGTGGGTGACGTAGACGGTGGTGATGCCCAGCCGGCGCTGGAGGGAGGCGATCTGCGTACGCGTCGACACGCGGAGCTTGGCGTCCAGGTTGGACAGCGGCTCGTCCATCAGGAAGACCTGCGGCTCACGGACGATCGCGCGGCCCATCGCGACGCGCTGGCGCTGACCGCCGGAGAGCGCCTTCGGCTTGCGGTCCAGGTACTCGGACAGGTCGAGGATCTTCGCGGCCTCCTCGACCTTCTGCCGGATCTCCGCCTTGTTGACGCCGGCGATCTTCAGGGCGAAGCCCATGTTGTCGGCGACCGTCATGTGCGGGTAGAGCGCGTAGTTCTGGAACACCATGGCGATGTCCCGGTCCTTGGGCGGCAGGTGGGTGACGTCGCGGTCACCGATGCGGATGGCGCCGCCGTTGACGTCCTCCAGGCCGGCGAGCATGCGCAGCGAGGTCGACTTGCCGCAGCCGGACGGGCCGACGAGGACGAGGAACTCGCCGTCCGCGATGTCGATGTCGAGACCGTCGACGGCGGGCTTGGTGGAACCCGGGTAGACCCGGGTCGCCTTGTCGAACGTGACAGTGGCCATGGTGAAAGGCCCCCTTCTACCGGCAGGAACGTGCCGGACGATCCGTTGTAGGAAGGAGTTCCACAGCGGCCGGCCGGTGACCGGGTCCGCGGTGGTGTCCGTGGATGTTCAGTTGTGGAGGTTCGCGCCTGGTGTAGGCCACACAGGTGAACTGGGTCAGGACGGTACCCCGCGTTCACCTGGTCTGTCAGTACCCGAGGGCATGTGAACTTCGCCGGACGTCCGGTAGCGCCGGGCCAGTTCCGTGACAGTGTCCGCGACGGCCCGGCGCAGGGACTCGGGCGCCAGCACCTCCGCCTCCGTGCCGAGCCGCAGCAGGTCGCCCACCGCGACCGGCTCCGCCTCGACGGACAGCTCCACCTCGCTCCAGCCGTCCCCGCCGGGCGCCGGCCCGGCTGCCTCCAGGGCACGAGCCCCCGCCGCCCCGAACAGCATCGGCAGCAGCCTGCGGCCCCGGGGAGAGATCCGCAGCCGGGCGGTGCCCTGGTGCAGCCGGGCCTCCAGATGCTGGGCGGACCGCGCCCAGTAGGCGGGGAGGGAGAAGCCGGCGGGACGCTCGAAGGTCTCCTCGGTCACCTCGGCGTCGAGGAAGCGGGAGACGCGGTACGTGCGGGGCGGCCGGTCCGTCCCGGCTGCCACCAGGTACCAGATGCCGCCCTTGAGGACGAGGCCCAGCGGATGGACCTCGCGGTGCGCCTGCGCGCCGGACCAGCGCCGGTAGCGGGCGCGCAGCGTCCGCTGGTCCCAGACCGCCCGCGCGATCGCCGCCAGGTGCGGCACCGGGTCGGCGTCCCGGAACCAGGCCGGGGTGTCCAGGTGGAAGCGTTCCTGGACCCGGGCGGCCTGTCCGGCGGCCGGGGCCGGCAGCGCGGCCCGCAGCTTCAGCTGGGCCGACGCCAGGAACGGCCCGAGGCCCAGGTCCCGGGCCGGCCCCGGCGCCCCGGCCAGGAACAGGGAGGTGGCCTCGGCGCCGGTCAGGCCGGTCAGCCGGGTGCGGTAGCCGTCCATCAGCCGGTAGCCGCCGGCGGGCCCGCGGTCGGCGGCCACCGGGACACCGGCCGCGCCGAGCGCCTCCACGTCCCGGTAGATCGTCCGCACCGACACCTCCAGCTCGGCGGCGAGTTCGGGCGCGGTCATCCGGCCGCGGCTCTGGAGCAGCAGGAGCAGGGAGAGGAGCCGGTCGGCGCGCATGGCGGCCATTGTGGCTGGGGTGGGACCGTACCTGACAGAGGGTGTCAGGTACGGCGGTCAGGGTGGTCTGGACCCGTACGGCACCGCGCCGTATCGACGGAGAGGACCCCTCATGCCCGGCACCCGCACCACCGGCCACTTCACCGCCGCCGACTGGAAGGAGCACCCGGTCACCCCGGCCGACGAGAGCCCCCGCGTCGCCCGCGCGTCGGTGACCAACACCTTCACCGGCGGCATCGAGGCGGCCGGCACGGTCTGCGAGTACGTCATCGCCTACGTCCCCGACGGCACCGGCACCTTCACCGGCATGGAACTGCTGACCGGCCGCCTCGACGGCCGCGAGGGCGCCTTCGCGGTGGAGGAGCGCGGCCGCTTCGACGCCGACGGGACGGTGCACTGCGCCTTCGAGGTGATCGCCGGGTCGGGGACGGGGGAGCTGGCGGGGCTGCGCGGGACGGGCGAGTTCACGGCACGGCACGGGGAGGCGGAGGTGGCGTACGCGTTCACGTATGAAGTGGGGTGAGCTGGGGGGACGCGAACGTCCTGGCTCGGAGAAACGGGGGCTGTGTACAGTGGAGCCGCCTTCGCGTGCGCGGTGCGTGCGCGATGCCTCCTTAGCTCAGTTGGTGAGAGCGATCGCCTTGTAAGCGATAGGTCGTCGGTTCGAATCCGACAGGGGGCTCCCTTAAAACCCAGGTCACGTAGCTCGTGACCTGGGCTTTTTGATTCCGCTGAGTTCTCGTTGTCAGTTCCTCGTACCTTCGACGGTGCCCTTCACGGTCTGTGACCCAAGAGAAAGCCGTTCGTAGCCGACGCGCGGGGTAGCGTTTCCATGAGGTCGACGGAGAGGACGCCCGCAACCATGCCGATGCCCGCCCGTTCCCCTGAACCCACTGCCCCGCGCGGGCTCATCCTGGACTTCGCCGGAGTGCTGACCGCTGATCCCCGACCGACTCACCGCCTGTGGGCCGAGTCGGAGGGCCTGCACGCGGAGGCGTGGCGCGCCACCCTCAACGACACCGCCGACGGGCGACAGCTGTACGCGGCGCTGGAGATCGGCCAGCTCGGCCAGGCGGAGTGGAACGCGCAGACGGCCGCTCTGCTCGGGACGAACGTCGATCCGGTGAACCTGATGGGCCGCGTCTGGTCCAAGGTGCCGGCGGCACCTCGCATGGCAGCTCTCGCCCGCGCGGCCAAGGAAGCGGGCTTCCGGCTTGCTCTCCTGTCGAACAGCTTCGGCCTGGACCCTTTCAACCCGTACGAGCACGTCGGTATCTGGGATCTCTTCGACGTACACGTCATCTCCGAGGTGGTCGGCCTGGCAAAGCCGGACCCCGCGATCTACCGACTCACCCTCGATCGCCTCGGTCTCCCTGGGACGGCGTGCGTGTTCGTCGACGACCATCCGGTGAACCTTCCGCCTGCCGAAGCCCTAGGGATCACCACCGTTCTTGCGACGGACGAGGACACTGCCGTCGCCGAACTCGAGGGCCTGCTCGGTGTGACGGCGACTGTCTCCGTGCGGAGCTGATTCCAGCCTCACCAACGGGTGCCCTTTCGGAGAAGGGGTGTTGGCCGCCCCCTCGCCATGGATACGGTCCACTCCTGGCGGATCGGAAGAGGAAGTGGCTCTCATGCAATGGTCGGAGTACACCACCGCCGAGAGACTCAAGGCGCTCCGGAACGGCATGACGCAGGAGCAGTTGGCCGAGGCCGCCGAGGTGTCGGTCGGCGTCGTACGCAAGCTGGAGCGTGGCGGCACCGCCTCTCTTCCTTCCCTGCTTTCCATCGCTTCTGCCCTGGGCACCGACATCGCCGTGCTCTTCGGGCAGCAGGAGCCCCGCCGCTCGATGGACCGCGACGAGCGGGCGGCCCTGCGCACGCTGTCGGCCGCGACCCACGACGCCGCCATCGGCTTCTCCTCCGATACCGAGCCGGGGACGGTCGACGAGCTCCGAGCCGTCGTCCAGCACGCCGACGCGGCCTACTGGTCGGGGCGGTACACGGAGCTGGGCGCGCTGCTCGGCGCCCTGCTACCGGAGGCCCGTGCACGGTACGACGCTTCAGCCGCGCACGAGAAGTCAGCGGCGGCCGGCGTACTGGCCGACACCTTCCAGACCGCCGGCATGGCCGCGAACGTCTGGGGCTCGCGGGACCTCGCCTATGCCGCGCTCACCTACGGCCGCCAAATCGCCGTCCAGGCGGACGACGAGCTGCGCGACGCGCATCTCGCGGCCACCACGTCCTGGGTCAACCTTCGTGACGGGCGGACCGCCCAGGGCTTCTCACTGGCCGTCGCCCAAGCCGAGCGGATCGAGCCGAAGATGTCGGAGCACGATCCCGATCGGCTGTCCGTGTACGGGCAACTCGTCGCCAACGCAGCCGTGGCCGCCTCACGCGGTGGGGCCTCCCCGGAGACAGCCCGGGAGTACCTGTCCCAGGCGCATGCCGTCGGAGCCCGTCTCGGCGCCGAGCACGCTCGGGGAGAACACGCCCAGCCCTACGGGCCGCTCTATGCGGCCACGCAGGCCATGAGTGTCGCGATCGCTCTCGGAGATACCCCCGGAGCCCTGCGGTTGATGGACACCGTCAGGCTGGACGACACCGTCCCTCTGGCCACGCGAGCCCGCTACGGCCTGGACGTCGCCCTGACCCATGTCGAGTGCCGGCGGTGGGAACGGGCCGCCGACACCCTCGAAGCCGTCTGCGCCATGGCACCTGGCTGGGTGCCGCACCAGATGCTTCCCCAGGTGATCATCTCTCGACTCTCCGGGCTGCCGGTCAGCCGGTTGCGCGGTCTCGCTCACGCGGCGAAGGTCCCGTTGGGAGTTCGCTGACCACCGACCTGTACACGGGAAAGCGCTGACCGCCACGCTCCGTAGCAGCGGCGGTGACAGCGGCTGCAAGGCCTGCCACGCTCCGTGGCAGAAGCACTCGACACCGACCGCGCGTGCCACCACGCGGCATGACAGCGCGCCGCCCACGCAGGTCGCGTCCCGCGAAGTGGTGTAAGCGATCACGCGCCTTGCTGCCCGCTGTCCGGCTCGCGACGATCTTTCCGCC
>NZ_JBQOUX010000195.1:0-6071 GCF_052216785.1 Streptomyces sp. JW3
TTCTCAAGGAACGGACGCTTCCTTTGTACTCACCCGAGAGACTCTCTCAGGCTTTCCTCCGGGCGCTTCCCTTCGGTCTTGCTGTCTTGCGTTTCCGACTCTATCAGATCTTTTCGATCCGATTTCCTCGGTGCTTTCCAGGTTTCCGCTTCCGCGTTTCCCTTTCCGGCGGTTCCGACTTTATCAGAAGTTCTGAGTCGGAATTCCCGCTCCCGGGGCTCCGGACCGTGAGTTGGTCGGGTGCCCGCCTGAGCGGAGTTGTAAACGTACTGGAGCGGACCGAGGTCCGACGGTCCGTCAGACCTCCACCACCACGGGCAGGATCATCGGGCGGCGCCGGTAGGTGTCCGAGACCCACTTGCCCAGGGTGCGGCGGATCAGCTGCTGGAGCTGGTGCGCCTCGACGACGCCGTCCTGGGCCGAGCGCTCCAGGGCCTCGACGACCTTGGGCAGCACCACGGCGAACGCCGAGTCCTCGATGCCCGAGCCGCGGGCCTGGACGTGCGGCCCGCCGGTGATCTTCCCGGTGGACGAGTCCATCACGACGAAGACCGAGATGATGCCCTCGTCACCGAGGATCCGGCGGTCCTTGAGGGCCGGCTCGCCCACGTCACCGACGGAGAGTCCGTCGACGTAGACGTATCCCGCCTGGACCTTGCCGGAGATCTTCGCCTTGCCCTCGATCAGGTCGACGGCGACGCCGTCCTCGGCGATGACGATGTGGTCGTGCGGGACGCCGGTCAGGGCGCCCAGTTCGGCGTTGGCGCGCAGGTGGCGCCATTCGCCGTGGACCGGCATCAGGTTCTTCGGGCGGCAGATGTTGTAGAAGTACAGCAGTTCGCCGGCCGAGGCGTGGCCCGAGACGTGGACCTTGGCGTTGCCCTTGTGGACGACGTTGGCCCCCCAGCGGGTCAGGCCGTTGATCACGCGGTAGACCGCGTTCTCGTTGCCCGGGATGAGGGACGAGGCCAGGATGACCGTGTCGCCCTGGACGATGCGGATCTGGTGGTCGCGGTTGGCCATGCGGGACAGCGCGGCCATCGGCTCGCCCTGGGAGCCCGTGCAGACCAGGACCACCTCGTGGTCCGGGAGGTCGTCGAGGGTCTTGACGTCCACCACCAGGCCCGGCGGGACCTTCAGATAGCCGAGGTCGCGGGCGATGCCCATGTTGCGGACCATCGAGCGGCCGACGAAGGCGACCCGCCGGCCGTACTCGTGGGCCGCGTCCAGGATCTGCTGGATGCGGTGGACGTGGCTGGCGAAGCTGGCCACGATGATCCGCTTGCGGGCGTTGGCGAAGACCGTGCGCAGGACGTTGGAGATGTCCTTCTCGGGCGGGACGAAGCCCGGGACCTCGGCGTTCGTGGAGTCGGAGAGGAGGAGGTCGATGCCCTCTTCGCTCAGCCGCGCGAACGCGTGCAGGTCGGTGAGCCGGCCGTCCAGCGGGAGCTGGTCCATCTTGAAGTCGCCGGTGTGCACCGCCATGCCCGCGGGGGTGCGGATGGCGACGGCCAGCGCGTCGGGGATGGAGTGGTTGACGGCGACGAACTCGCAGTCGAAGGGGCCGATGCGCTCCCGGTGTCCCTCCGCCACCTGCAAGGTGTAGGGGCGGATGCGGTGCTCCTGGAGCTTGGCCTCGATCAGGGCCAGGGTCAGCTTGGAGCCGATGAGCGGGATGTCCGGCTTCTCGCGGAGGAGATAGGGGACGCCGCCGATGTGGTCCTCGTGGCCGTGGGTGAGGACGATGCCCTCGATGTCGTCGAGACGGTCCCGGATCGACGAGAAGTCCGGCAGGATCAGGTCGATTCCGGGCTGCTCCTCCTCGGGGAAGAGCACTCCGCAGTCGACGATCAGCAGGCGGCCGCCGTACTCGAAGACCGTCATGTTGCGGCCGATCTCGCCGAGACCGCCCAGTGGTGTGACGCGCAGGCCGCCCTTGGCGAGCGGCGGCGGGGTGCCCAGTTCAGGGTGCGGATGACTCAAAAGACTCTCCTCACCACACGCGCCACGTACCGGTGGGGCACGTGGCGCGCGTGTCGTTCGTGCAGATGTGATGTGTGTGGGGCGCAGGCACCGGTGGCCTGCTTATTCAGTTGTCGGGTCCAGTGGAGCGGTGCATCGGTGCCGCGGTGCTGCTGGTCTTGCGAAGTCTGTTGTCAGAGCTGTACCCCGCCGGCGGCAAGATCGATCTTGAGCTGCTCGGTCTCTTCGGGCGTCAGCTCGACCATGGGCGCGCGCAGCGGTCCGGCGGGCAGGCCCAGCAGGGCGAGCGCGGCCTTGCTGGTCATCACGCCCTGGGTGCGGAACATGCCGGTGAAGACGGGGAGCAGCTTCTGGTGGATCTCCAGCGCCTTCTGCACGTCGCCCGCGACGTAGGCCTCGACCAGGGAGCGCAGCTCGGGGGTGACGACGTGGCCGACGACCGAGACGAAGCCGACCGCGCCCACCGAGAGCAGCGGCAGGTTCAGCATGTCGTCGCCGGAGTACCAGGCGAGACCGGACTGCGCGATGGTCCAGCCGGCCCGGCCGAGGTCGCCCTTGGCGTCCTTGTTGGCGACGATCCTCGGGTGCTCGGCGAGCCGGACGATGGTCTCCGTGTTGATCGGGACGCCGCTGCGGCCGGGGATGTCGTAGAGCATGACCGGCAGCTCGGCGGCGTCGGCGACCGCCTTGAAGTGCTGGTAGAGCCCCTCCTGCGGGGGCTTGTTGTAGTACGGGGTGACGACGAGCAGGCCCGTGGCGCCGGCCTTCTCGGCGGCGCGGGTCAGCTCGACGCTGTGCCGGGTGTCGTTGGTGCCGACCCCGGCGACGACGTGGGCGCGGTCGCCGACCGCCGCCACGACGGCCCGTACCAGCTCCGCCTTCTCCGCATCGCTGGTGGTGGGGGACTCGCCCGTGGTGCCGTTGATGACCAGGCCGTCGTTGCCTGCGTCCACCAGGTGGGCGGCGAGCCGCTGCGCGCCGTCGAGGTCGAGTGCGCCGTCCGCCGTGAAGGGCGTGACCATGGCGGTGAGGACCCGCCCGAAGGGGATCTGCGGAGTGGAGGTCGGAGCCATGGGTTACACGCTACTCGTTGCTCGGAGCGGGGTCTTCCCTCGGGGGAGGCGGCACCGGGGGGACGGAGGCGGAGCCCGGCACTGCCTGCTCGGGGGTTCAAGCAGTGCCGGGTCCGTTTGTTCAGGCTAAGTGAACTTCATGAAATGCCGCAATACGGACACCTCGTGCGGCTGATCGCACATGCGTGCCCGCCTGCGCGGCGCGCGGTGCGTTACGGGGCCACCCGGCCGTTGGCGTTGAAGGCCGCGTGGGTCAGCGGCATCAGCCGGGACCACTCGGCCTCCATCTTCTCGCCGACCATCTCGATCTCCCGCTGCGGGAAGGACGGCACCTTGGCCAGCTCGTGCTGGGTGCGCAGGCCGAGGAAGTGCATCAGCGAGCGGGCGTTGCAGGTGGCGTACATCGAGGAGTACAGGCCGACGGGGAGCACCGCGCGGGCGACCTCGCGGGCCACGCCGGCGGCGAGCATCTCCTGATAGCGCTCATACGCCTGGATGTAGGACTGCTCCGTGGCACGTCTCACGATCGCCTGCTGCGCCTCCGTACCGGCCACGAACTCGTACTTGCCCGGACGTCCCTGCTGAACAAGCTTGCGCTCCTCTCCCGGCACGTAGAAGACCGGCTGAAGTTCCCGGTACCGGCCCGATTCCTCGTTGTAGGAGTTGTGAACGATGACGCCGTTGGCCAGGAAGTTGTGCCACGGACCCTCGACCGTGAGGTCGTACGTCATCTCCTCGCCGTCCTCTTCGACGGACACGACCGGGTCGGGCACAGCCACGGCGACCTTGCCGCCACGGCGTGCGAGCTTCTGCTCTTCCGCGCTCTTGGCCGCATGGCAGGGTCGGCAGGCGGGTGCCAGGTTGCGCTCGTCAAGTGCGCGGGTGAGGTCTTCGGCCACCGGAACGACGTGATCGAGCGCGAGCTGCTCACGTGGGAAAGGCGTCCCGCAGAGGTGGCAGAGGTCGCTCTCCTTGATCAGACGGTCGCGCTGCATCGAGGTCCACACGCCCACTCCGCGCCGGAGGCTCGGCGGGACGAGCCTTTCGGACGGCCGAGGCGCGGTACCCGCGGCCATGACCGCGTCTCCCACCGCCAGCTCCCCTGCCTTGCGCCAGCCGTCCGGGGTGAACACCGCGTGGTCGACGGTGCAGCGCAGGACCTTGCCGCCAGCAGTAGTGATCTTGATGAGCTGTTTGACGCCCGACTGGATGACGTCGAGGATCTGGGCTCGCTGGGCGGTCAGCGTTTCCTCGTCGTAGCAACGGACATGGTTGCGGTGTACCGATTCCAGTTTGCGCAGCCGGGTCGAGGGATGCTGTTCCCGGAATTCCGCCACGGTGGAGTCGGCGGCTTCCCGGCTGTCGTACAGCCCCAGATAATGGTTGGTCTGCCCGCGGCGGACCTGCGCCATCCACTTCTGCGCACGCGCGTGCCAGGTGACCCCGCCCGCCGAATGCGGCAACCGGTCCTCGACGCCCAGGTGCCACAGCTTGTACAGCTCAGCGATCGAGCGGCGCCGGAGGTTGCCCGCCTCGCTTACCAGCGTGACCTGTGTGTCACCGGCCAGGCACCAACCCACCCGGTGCCGCATGAACTCGCGGAAGACGAAGATCGGGGCGCTGATGAAGAAGGTCATCGAGTTGTGCTCGAAGGGGCTGCCGTGCCGGTCCCGCATCAGGTAGTTGATCAGGCCCTTGGAGCGCTCCGGGTCCTTGTTCAGCTCGTCCAGGGACTGCTCCCCGACCGTCGAGACCCGGGCGGCGAACAGCACGTCGGCGTCGGAGGCGGTGTGTTTCACCAGCTCGACGGTGATGTCGCTGCGCAACTCGATCTTGAAGTCGTCTTCGGGCGTGTCGGTCACGGTGTGCAGGGCCTTCCCGTCTCGTCGGATTGCGCACGCCACTCTACGGCGCCCCTAAGAGGGCGTTAAACAGGGCGTTCACTGCCGGGCCGCTATGAAGTCGGTGAAACCGGGCACCTTCGGCAGTGTTCGTTCGTCTGTACAGGTGTGTACACGTGAAAGAGCTCTTGAAGGGAGACGTCCACATGATTGGCCGGCGTGAACCCGTCCCGTTCGCCTTCGTCGCCGAGGCCGACAGGTTCCGCAGCAATGTCGCGCCCCCGCCCCGTGAGCGCGCGTCGTTCGGCCAGCTGGCCGGGCGCTGGCTGCTGGGGCTGACCATAGTCGCGGGACTGGTGGGTGCCCTGGTGATCGGGATGCCCGCGCTGTCCCTCGACCACTCCACGCAGCAGACCCAGCAGTCACAGGCGTCCGAGGGGCGCTGAGCCGTCCCGGGCCGGCGATGGCTCCATCCCGGCCCCGATGGTGGTGACCGGGGACACAGGTCGATAACCTCACCGGGCACAGCCCACGCATGGAGCGAGTGAGGACCAGCCGTGCCCCTGACCTTCCTGACGGCCGACCGCGCCTTCGACACGGCCGACGACGTCGCGCTGCCGTACGACGACCGGGACCGGTGGCGGCGGCCCTACCGCCCCGGCCCCTGGCGGGTCGGCGCGTCCGCGCTGATGCTGCTGCTGGCGTCGTTCGTGCTGTTCGCGGCCGTGGCCATCGCCGCGACCGGGACCGCCGCCTCGGCCGGTGCCGTCTTCGCGTTCGCCCTGGTCGTCATCGGGTGCGCGCTGCGGCTGCTGCGCATGGGCGTGTGGGTCAGCGCGCGGGGTGTGCGCCAGGTCGGTTTCCTGGTCAGCCGGACGGTGCCGTGGGAGCAGGTCGTGGAGGTGCGGACGGTGCAGCAGCCGGTGCGCTGGCTCGGGCTGCCGCGGACGGTGCAGGGGCAGGCGCTGGTCCTCCAGCGCCGGGGGCGGGGTGCCGGTGAGTCTCTGCCGCCGCTGCTGACCTCGCACAACGCGGACTTCCTCGCCCGGTCGGACGGGTTCGACCGGGCCGCCGACGCCGTGGAGGCGTGGGGGGCCGAGTACCGGATCGGCTGAATACTGGCTCGGCTGAGCGGCGTATGACGTGCCGGTGGCCCGGTTCCCGTGGGTACGGG
>NZ_JBQOUX010000196.1:0-5993 GCF_052216785.1 Streptomyces sp. JW3
GGCGCGCCGCGCGGCGCGGCCCCCCAGCCGGCGGCCCGGCCCAGGTCGTGGGGGCGGCCGCGCCGGGAGACGACCGTCATCGGACGCCCTCCGCCGCCCGCGCCATCAGGGCCGTCGACGAGCGGCCGTCGAGGTAGGGCAGCAGGACCGCCTGGCCGCCCCACTCCTCGAGCAGCGCGGCCTCGGGGAGGTCGGCGCCGGCGTAGTCGCCGCCCTTGACCCAGACGTCGGGGCGCAGGTCGGCCAGCAGCCGCTCGGGGGTGTCCTCGTCGAAGACGGCGACGGCGTCCACGCAAGCCAGGGCGCGCAGCACGCGGATGCGGTCGGCGACCGGGTTGACCGGGCGGCCCTCGCCCTTGCGGCGGCGTACCGAGGCGTCGGAGTTGACGCACACCACCAGGCAGTCGCCGAGCCGGCGGGCGGCCTGGAGGAGGCCGACGTGGCCGGCGTGCAGCAGGTCGAAGCAGCCGCCCGCCGCGACCACCGTGCCGTGCTGGGCGCGGATCCGGGCGGCCAGGGCGTGCGGGTCGTCGGTGTCGGAGCGCTGCGCCGGCCGCGGCCGGGAGTCGCGCGGCAGGGCGCCCGCGCCGCCCGCGGCGACGAACGCGCTGGCGGCGCCCACCGCGCCCTCCACCGCCTCGCCGACCAGCGTGCCGTCGGCCAGCAGTCCGGCGGCGGTCGCGGCGAACCGGTCGCCGGCGCCGCAGGAGTCGCCGGGGTGGGCGGCGGGCGCGGGCACCAGCAGCGGGTGTTCGCCGTAGGAGAGCAGGGCGCCGCGGGCGCCGAGGGTGACGGCGACGGCGGCCGCCTTCCAGTTGCGGACCAGGTCGGCGGCGATGTGCGCGGCGGCGCGCAGGGTGCCGTCCGGCCGGGCGTCGCCGGGCGCGAAGCCGTGCGCCTCCTTCTCGGCGGGGGTCACCAGACGGGTGCCGGGCACCGGGACGCAGCCGCGCGGGTGCGGGTCCCAGACCAGCGGCGGGTGTTCGGTGAGTTCCTCGCGCAGCGCGTCGGCGGTGCCGCGGCCGTAGTCGGAGACCAGTACGGCGTGCGCGGCGCGCAGTGCGGCGCGGGCCTCGTCGGTGGCGGCGCGGGCGCGTCCGCCGCCGCGGTCGAGGCGGACGACGGGGCGGCCGTGGGCCAGCACCCGGGTCTTCTCCGGCGGGGTGCCGCTGAGCGGCAGCGGGATCAGGGTCAGCCACGGTTCGAGCAGTTTCCGCAGCTCACCGGAGACCGGGTCGTCGCCCAGGCCGGTGATCAGAGTGACGTCGCGGCCGTCGCGGGCGGCGAGGTAGGCGGCCAGCGCGGCGCCGCCCGGCCGGACCCGTTCGGCGCAGTCCGACACCACCGGCACCGGCGCGTCGGGGGCGAGCCGGTCGGCGGTGCCGGTCAGGTCGCGGTCGAGCAGCGCGTCGCCGACGACGACCAGCGGGGTCCGCTCAGGCATGACCGCCCCCTCGGCGGACGCCCCGGTCCAGGGCCGCGTCGAAGGCCGCGCAGATCATGTGCACGGCGACCAGGTGGAGTTCCTGGACGGTCGCCGTGCTGGCGGCGTCCACGCACAGCGCCTCGTCGCTGCCCGCCATCAGCGGGTTGGGGTCGCAGCCGGTCAGCGCCCACACCCGCATCCCGGCGGCGCGGCCGGCGTCCGCGGCGGACAGCAGGTTGGCGCTGGCGCCGGAGGTGGACAGCAGCATCAGCACGTCGCCGTCGCGGCCGTGCGCGCGGACCTGGCGGGCGAACACCTCGTCGACGCCGTAGTCGTTGGCGATGGCGGTGGTGGAGGAGGTGTCGGCGTGCAGCGCGATCGCGGAGAACGGCGGCCGGTCGTCGCGGTAGCGGCCGACGAGTTCGGCGGTCAGGTGCTGGGCCTGCGCGGCGCTGCCGCCGTTGCCCGCGGCCAGCAGCCGGCCGCCGCCGCAGAGTACGGCGGCGAGCCGCTCGCCCCAGCGCTGGGTGATGTGCGCGGAGCCGCGGAACGCGGTCAGCGCGTCCTGGAGTTCGTCGCAGTGCCCGACGACGGGCGGGTGCACGGTCATCACGCCACCTCCTTGGCCAGTTCGTGGTCGGCGAGGGTCAGCCGGTAGACCTGCTCGGCGCCGTCGGCGACGCGCCGCCACGTGTAGTGCTTGAGGACCCGTTCGCGGCCGGCGCTGCCGTAGGCGCGGCGCAGCCGTTCGTCGGGGAGCAGCACCCGGGCCACGTCGGCGATCGCCTCCGGGCTGTGCGGTTCCACGAGCCGGCCGGTGACGCCGTCGGCGACGGAGTCGCGGTGGCCGCCGACGTCGGTGGCGAGCACCGGCACGCCGCAGCCCATCGCCTCCAGCGGCACGATGCCGAACGGCTCGTAGTGCGGGGTGCACAGCACCAGGTCGGCGCTGCCGATCAGGGTCGGCATGTGCTCGGGGTGGACGGCGCCGAGCAGCCGGACCCGGTCGGCGACGCCGGCCCGGCGGGCGATGCCGGTCAGGCGCCGCGCCTCCGGGTCGGTGTCCACCTCGTCCGCGGGCGGGCCGCCGGCCACGACGAGTTCGGCGTCCGGGATGTGGGCGAGGGCCCGGACGGCGTGTTCGTAACCCTTGCGGGGGACCAGCCGGCCGCAGGACAGCAGCCGGTAGCGGTGCCGCCGGGCGGGGGCCTGGCCGGTGTCGGCGCCGGGGCGGAAGTGCTGGGCGTCGACGCCGCAGGGCACCACGGAGACCTGGCGCGGGGGGACGCCCATGTCGCCGAGTTCGACGACCTCGTCGGTGCAGGTGGCCAGCACCCGGGCGCAGGAGCGGCCGAGTTGCCGCTCGATGCCGATGCGTTCGTAGGGGCTGGTGTCCCTCAGGCCCTGGTGGCGGCGCTTGACGGTGCCGAGGGCGTGGAAGGTCTGCACCAGTGGGATGCCGTGCGGCTGTACGCCGATCTGGGCGGCGAGGCCGGACATCCAGAAGTGGGCGTGCACCACGTCGGGCCGGTCCCGGGTGAAGGCGCGGGCCAGGTGGGCGCCGAAGGCGGGCATGTACGGGAACAGGCCGTCCTTGGGCACGGTCTCGGCCGGTCCGGCGGGCACGTGCTCGACGACGGCGCCGCCGGGCAGCGGCACCCGGTCGGGCAGGTCGAGGGAGTCGCGGCGGGTGTAGACCGTGACGTCGTGGCCGCGCCGGGCCAGTTCCTCGCTGAGCCGGGCCACGTAGACGTTCTGTCCCCCGGCGTCGACGCCGCCGAGCGCGGCGAGCGGGCTCGCGTGCTCGGACACCATGGCGATCCTCATCGGGTCACCTCCTTCAGCAGCCGCTCCCAGTCGTCCAGGAAGCGGGACAGCCCGTAGCGGGCGAGGGCCGCCGCCCGGGCCCCCTCGCCGACCGTGCGGGCGTGCAGCGGGTCGGCGAGGAAGTCGCGTACGGCGTCGGTCAGTACGTCGAGGCGGTTGGAGACCACTCCGGCGCCCGGCGGGACCGCCTCGGTCACCTCGGTGGTGGCCAGCGCGACCACGGGCATCCCCAGGTGCATGGCCTCCAGGAGGGACAGGCCGAGGGAGGTCCAGCGGACCGGGTGGACGTAGACGCGGCGCCGGGCGAGTTCGGTGTGCAGGTCGTACTGCGGGACGTCCTGGGCGCGGCAGCGGTCGGGGTCGACGCCGAGGTGCGCGGCCAGGCCCTCGGTGCCCATGCCGAAGACGTCCAGGGGGGCGGCGCGGGCGAAGGCGGGCAGCAGGTCGGTGCCGGTGGTGCGGCCGCGCCGGACGGGTTCGTTGACGACGACGGCGGCGCGGTCGAGTTCGCCGGTCCAGCGCGGGCCGGGGTCGACGATGCCGTGTTCGATGACGGTGGTCTCGGTTCCTTCCGCGTCCCACATCAGCCGGTTGAAGTGGGTGACGTGGACCAGGGTGACGCCGGGGACGCCGGCCGCCGGGTGGCGGGTGTTCGGCACGTCGCCGTCGGGGGCGTTGTGCTCCAGGTACACCAGCGGCGGGCGGCGGCCCAGCCAGCGGTCCACGAGGTCGAGTTCGTGCGGGCGCTGGAGGACGACGAGGTCGATCTCCGCGTCGCGCAGCTTCTCCGGCGGGACCTCGATCACGGACTCGGGCCAGTCCCAGGTGCGGGCCCGGCCCAGGCCGTCGGGGCCGCGGTCGGGGGTGACCGGGACGACGTAGGTGTGCGGGCCCTGCACGAAGGCGGTGGTCCACGAGCCGTGCACGTGCCAGATGAGAATCCTCATGATTTCTCCCCCGCGAGCTTCTCGACGGCGGCCGCCACATCGGTGGCGGTGACGGTGTTCAGACAGGGATGGCCCGGTACCGGGCACTCCCGGGCCCGGCTGTCGGCGCACGGCGCGTCCTGGTCGCCGAGGAGCACGTACGGCACGCCGTACGGCCGCCAGCGCTCGGCCGGGACGACCGGGGCGAACAGCGAGACGACGGGGGTGCCGACGGCGGCGGCCAGGTGGGCGGGGGCGGTGTTGCCGGTGACCACCACGTCGGCGCCGGCGAGGACACCGGAGAGTTCCGGCGCTTCGGTGCGGCCGCCGAGGTCGGTGCCGTGCGCGCCGGCGACGTACGCGGTGAGGTCGCGTTCGTCCGGGCCGCCGGTGACCAGCACCCGGCGCCCGGCGGCGGCCAGTTCGCGGACCGCCTCCGCCGCCCGGTCCGGGCTCCAGGCGCGGGCCGGCACGCTCGCGCCGGGGTGCAGCACGACGTACCGGCCGGGTCCGGTCAACTGGCCGACGTCCGGTGGCTCGTGCACCCGCAGCCGTCCGTCGTCGGGGCGCGGGAACCCGGCCGCCTCGGCCAGTTCCAGCGCCGCCTCGGCCTCGTGGGCGCCCGAGGTGCGGCGGTGGCGCAGGTCGAGCAGGGCGCCGGGGTAGTCCACGCTGTCGGCGGCCAGGTGGCGGACGCCGGCCAGCCGCAGTACCAGGGCGGTGGGCAGCGGGGACTGGTGGAAGGAGGTCAGGATCAGGCCGGTGTCGGCGTCGATCCGGGCGGTGAGCGCGTCGATTCCGGCGCGGTCCACGGCGGGCGGCTCGAACCCGCCCCAGGGCGCGTCCCACACCAGCACCTCGGTCACGCCGGGCAGCAGCCGCGCGGCGGGCGCGCCGCGGCTGCCGCAGAGCAGGGTGACGTGGTCGGCGCGGGCGGCGACGGCCCGCACGGCGGGCCCGGCGAGCAGCACGTCGCCGAAGCTGTCGAGCCGGGTGACGATGGCCCTCATCGCGGCCTCCCGCCCGTGCTGTAGGCGTTCTCGATGGGCCGTTCGTCCGCCAGCACCCGGCCCTTGGGCGGGCCGTGGAGGACCGCGCGTACGGCGGTCAGCAGGTCCGGCGCGAGGTGCTCCGCGGCGGCCGTCTCCGCGGGCCGGGTCGCCTCGTTGGGGACCAGGATGCCGTGCGCGCCGGCCCGGCGGGCGGCCTCCAGGTCGGCGCCGATGTCGCCGATGACGACGGCCTCGGCGGGATTGGTGCAGATCCGGCCGGCCGCCCACAGGATCATCCCGGGCCGCGGCTTGCGGCAGTGGCAGCCGTCGTCGGGGCCGTGCGGGCAGACCGCCCACACGTCGAACGGGCCGAGCAGTTCGTCGACGCGGTGGTTGACGGCGCGTACGTCGGCGTCGGTGAGCAGGCCGCGGGCGACACCGGACTGGTTGGTGACGACGCCGGTGCGGATGCCGTGCGCGCGCAGCAGGTCCAGGGCCTCGCGGGCGCCGTCGACCGGCCGGACCCGCTCCGGGTCGCCGTTGTAGGGGACGTCGTGCACGAGGGTGCCGTCGCGGTCGAACAGCACGGCCTTGACGCCGCTCATGCGGTCACCTCCCGCCAGGCGGGCGCGGACCGGTGCCGCAGCTCGCCGCCGATCCGGTGCCAGGTGGCGGCCGGCGGGATGAGCGCGCTGGTCACCAGCATGCTCGTCACCTCGTCGCGGCTGCGCGGGCCGGGCGCGATGCGGGCCCAGGCGAACTCGGCGGTGCCGGCCGCCCAGCCGAGCCCGGCGAGCGCGGCGGCCCGGGGGCGGCCGGCGG
>NZ_JBQOUX010000197.1:0-5695 GCF_052216785.1 Streptomyces sp. JW3
TCCGCCATGCCGAAGACCTGCATCAGCTTGCAGCCGAGGGCGGGTTCCAGGCGGCGGGCGGCCGATTCGCTGTACTTGGCGCCGCCCACCAGGGCCAGTTCCAGGCTGGACAGGTCGTGCGCGGTGGCCTCGGCGGCGTCCGTCCACACCAGGGCGAGCGGCGGCACCATCGCCGTCATGGTGATCCGCTCGCGCTCGATGAGCGGGAACGCGGTCGCCGGGTCGGGCCGCGGGGCGAGCACCACCGTGCCGCCCGCGTACAGCGCGCCGAGCCAGCCGGGGGAACTCATCGGGAAGTTGTGCGCGGCCGGCAGCACCACCAGGAACCGGGTGGCACCGTCCACCCCGCAGATCTCGTTGGAGCCCCACAGCGAGTACATGTAGTCGTCGTGGGTGCGCGGGATCAGCTTGTTCAGTCCCGTGGTGCCGCCGGAGAGCTGGAGGAACGCCAGCTCGTGCGGTGCGGGCCCGTCGAACGGTCCGGCCGGCTCGCACGGCACCTCGCTCAGCGGGGTGTGCTCGCCCGGGTCGTCGCCGGCCACGAAGACGTGCTTCAGACCCGGGTTCTGCTTGCGCATCAGCGAGGCCAGGTCCCGGTGGTCGAAACCGGCGTGCCGGTCCGGGACGACGTAGGCGACGGCTTCGGTGAAGGAGCAGAAGTGGGCGATCTCCGTCTCGCGGTGCGCGGGCAGCGCGTACACCGGCAGCGCGCCGATCCGGAACAGGGCGAAGACCACCTCGACGAACTCGCCGATGTTCGGGAGCTGGACGACGACCCGGTCGCCCTTGCGGATGCCGCGCGCCAGGAAGCCGGCCGCCATTCGGTCGGCCCGCTGGTCCAGTTCCCGGTAGGTCCAGGTGCGGCGCTCGGGGGCCGGGTCGATCAGGGCGATCCGGTCGGGGTGGGCGGCGGCGCGTTCGCGGAGCATGGAGCCGAAGGTCTCGCCGCGCCAGTAGCCGGCCGCGCGGTAGCGCTCGGCGAACTCGGCGGGCCAGGTGGGGGAGTCCACACCGGGGGTGAGGGTCACAGCGAAGCTCCAACAGCGTGCAGGAAGGTACGGAACTTGGCGGCGGTCTCCGCCGTCTCGGCCTCCGGCGTGGACGCGGCCACGACCCCGGCGCCGGCGAACAGCCTGAGCGTCCGGCCCTCGGCCTCGGCGCAGCGGATCGTCACGACCCACTCGCCGTCGCCGTCGGCGTCCTGCCAGCCGACCATGCCGGTGTAGGCGCCCCGGTCGAACGGCTCCGACTCGGCGATGACCCGCCGGGCCAGCTCGGTGGGCGTGCCGCACACCGCGGGGGTGGGGTGCAGCGCGGACGCCAGGTCCAGCGCGGTGGTGGCCGCCGGGTCGGCCAGCTCGCCGGTGACGGTGGTCGACAGGTGCCACATGGCGGCGGTGCGCACCAGCGTGGGCCGCTCGGGCACGTCGAGCGTGGTGCAGAAGGGGGCCAGCGCCTCGCGTACGGCGGCCACCACGACGGCGTGCTCATGGAGGTCCTTCTCGGACTCCAGCAGGGCGGCCGCGCGCCGCACGTCCTCGGCGAGGTCCTCGCTGCGCGGCGCCGAACCTGCCAGCGGGTTGGCGGTGAGCGCGCCGCCCTGCCGGGCGACCAGCAGTTCGGGGCTGGCGCCGATCAGGGTGCGGCCGGGGCCGCTGGGCACGGCGAAGGTGTAGCCGGCCGGGTCGCGGCGGGCCAGCCGGCGCAGCATGGCCGGCAGGTCGGGTTCACGGCGCGAGGTCAGCTCCAGGCTGCGGGCGAGGACCACCTTGTCGAACTCGCCGGCCCGCATCCGGGCGACCGCCGCGGCGACCGCCTGACCGTAGCGCTCGGGGGAGGGGACCTCCTCGACCCGCCAGTCGGGCCGGTCCTCGTCGTGCGGGACGGCCAGCGCGACCAGCGGGTCCTCGCGCAGCGGCGGCGCCCAGTGCACCATGTCCGGCACCGCGAGCGCGGCCGGGCCGTCCGGGGCGAACGGCAGCGTGCCGACCACGACCGGCGCCGCGGCTCCCGGGCGGCGCAGCCCGTCCAGCACCTCGCGCACCCGCACGGCCGGCGGGCGGGCGTCGTCGGGTATCACGGCGGCGGTGCCGCGGCCCAGCAGCGTCCGGTGGGGGGTGGCCAGGAAGCGGTCGGTGGCCGGTCGGTACGCGTCGAGCAGGGAGGTCGCCGCGCCCGGGGAGACGGGCTCGGCGGCGGTGCGTCCGGCGGTGCGGCCGGCGGTGGGTTCGTGCAGGGAAACAGACATGACAGTCTCCAGTGGGGGAGGTCTGAGCAGGGTCTGAGCCGGGGTGGGGATCAGGCCCGCAGGGTCGCGCCGCCGTCGACGTACAGGTCGTGCATCGTGATGTGGCGGGCCCGGTCACAGGCGAGGAAGACGACCGCGTCGGCGATGTCGCAGGGGTCGGCGATCCGGCCGAGCGGGATGCCCGTGCGGTAGGACGCCAGGTCCCCCTCGATGACGCGCCGCGCCGACGCCTCCTCCTCGCCCTCGGTCCACAGGGCGCGCTGCATGTCGGTCATGGTCGAGCCGGGGGAGACCGTGTTGCAGCGCACGCCCTGCCGGGCGACCTCCAGGCCCAGGCACTTGGTGAACATCACCGCGGCGGCCTTGGAGGCGGCGTAGGCGGCGAGGCCCGCGCGCGGGATGCCGCCCGCGTTGGAGGCGACGGTGACGATGCTGCCCCGGCCGCGCCCGGTCATCCGGCGGGCGACGGCGCGGGAGACGTGGAAGACGCCGGTGGTGTTGACCGCGAAGTGCGCCGCCCAGTCCTCGTCGGACAGTTCGGTGACGGGCGCGTCGCGCAGGATGCCGGCCACGTTAACGGCGATGTCCAGCGGGCCGGTCCCGCTCTCCACGGAGTCCACCAGCGCCTCCACGGCGGCGGCGTCGGTGACGTCCAGGGTGTGGGCGGTGACCCGCTCGCCGAACGCCTCCGGGTCGTCGAACGCGAGGTCGGTGGCGACCACCCGGGCGCCCTCCGCGACGAGGGCGGTGACCACCGCCGCGCCGATGCCCCGGCCGGCCCCCGTGACGAGGGCGAGCCGGCCGTCCAGTGCGCCGCTCACGAGGCCAGCGCCTTCGTCAGGTCGGCCAGCACGATCCGGGCGGCGAGCGGGCCGCCGGCGCTGTTCCAGGCGGAGCCCTGGACCACGACGACGTGGCCCTCCTGCTCGGCCTTCAGCTTGGAGAAGTTGGGGACCTTCTTGGCCTCGGCGTACGCCTTCTCGCCGTCGGCCTTCTCGCCGAGGGTGCCGAAGACCAGCCAGTCGGCGTCGATGGTGGAGAGCTTCTCCAGGCTGACCGGCTCGCTGTGGCCGGTGCCCACGCCCTGCTGGTCCTTGGGCCGGTCCAGACCGAGCGCGGTGAGCGTGGAGCCGACGTGGCCCACGCCGCGGCCGACCGCGGACGGCGCGCCGTTCTGCCAGCGGACCACGCTGACCGAGGCGCCCGCGTTGTCGCCCAGCTTCTTCTTGGTGGCGGCCACGTCGGCGTCGAAGTCGCTGACGATCTTCTCGGCCGCGGACTTCTTGTTGAGGGCGTCGGCGGTGGCCGTGAACGCCTTCTTCCAGTCCTCGTTCAGCTTGGCGGTGACCACGGTGGGGGCGATCGACTCCAGCTTGGAGACCTGGGTCTTCACCGCCGTCGTCTCGTCCAGCAGGATCAGGTCGGGCTGGAGGGCGGCGACCTTCTCCATGTCGGCCTCGGCGACCGTGGCGACGACCTGCGCCTTGCCCGCCTTGTCGGCGAGGTAGGTGGAGACGCCCTGCTGGCCGCGGCCCGCGGTCGCGCCGACCGGCTCCACGCCGAGCGCGAGGGCGGCGTCCAGGGTGGGCTCGCTCAGCGTGACGACCTTCTGCGGGTCGGTGGGCACGTCGACCTCGCGGCCCGTGGCGTCGGTGACCTGACGGGTGCCCGACTCCTTGCCGCTCGCGCTGTCGCTGCCGCCGTCGCCGTCGTCGCTCCCGCAGCCGGTCAGGAGGAGCGCTCCGGTCAGGACCGCGGCGGCGGACGTCAGAACGGTTCTGCGGGTGGAACGTGCACAGGACATGGAAGCGGGACTCCTCGGTTGCGGATGATGGCGGAAAACGGTCGGGAAAGAGGTGGGGAAGGGGTCGGAAAGAGGTCGGGGGAGGTCAGCGGCCCAGCAGCCGGACCAGGCCGGCGGCCAGGGCGCCGTGCCAGCAGGCGTAGTCGTGACCGCCGTTGTAGGTGTCGAAGGTCACCGGACAGCCGGCCGCGCTCAGCGCGCCGTACAGCGCGCGGCTGTGGTCGACCATGGCGCCCTCGTGCAGCCCCACGTCCAGATGGACCGTCAGGGCGCGGGGCGGCGCGGACTTGTACCGCGCGACGAGCCAGGGATCGCCCGGCACGGCGGGTTTGGGGCCGGCCGGCGACGGCAGCCCGGGGCGCCACCACAGGGAAGGCGACTGGGCGAGGACGTTGCCGAACCGGTCGGGCCGCAGCAGACCGGCGTACAGGGCGGTCATGCCGCCGAGGCTCTGGCCGGCCACCACGGTGCGCCGCGGGTCGGTGCTGAGCGGCCAGCGGCCGGCCGCCCAGGGCAGCAGCGTGTCGGCCAGGAAGGCGACGAACGGCTCCCGGGCGCCCAGGTCGCGCCAGCGGGTGCGGCGGTCCACGGCGTCCGGCGCGACCACCACCAGCGGCGGCAGCGCCCCGTCGGCGATCAGCGCGTCCAGGGTGTCGCCGAAGCCGAGCCGGCCGAACCACATGTCGCCGTCGCACAGCACGGCCACCGGCAGCGGCGCCCCGGTGTGCCGGGCCAGGCCCGGCGGCAGGTACACCCAGGTGTCCCGGTCGCCGACCGGCGCCCCGGCCGGCACCCGGTGCCGCTCGACCCGGCCGGCCCCGGCCGCGGCCCGCCGTCCGGTCCCCGGCTGGGCCGGGGCGGCGGGCAGGGCGAAGACCGAACTGTCGGCCGGCTGCCAGCGGGTGGCCACCCGCCGGGGGTTGAGCGGGTCGGCGGCGGCGTGCGCGGACAGCGACCGCAGCCGCTCCTGGAGCCCCGCCGGGTCGGCCGGCGGCCGCCCGGTCGAGATGTCGGCGGCCAGCCGGTAGGAGCCGCGGTGATCGGCGCGCAGCCGCAGCCCCAGGTGCCATACGTCCGTCCCCGGCACCCGCTCAAGCAGCGAACCGGCGAGGTGGTCGCGGTCGGTGATGCGGTTGCCGTGGAACAGCACCTGCCGGGTGGCGCGGTGGCCGCGCCACAGGAAGGTGACCGCGCGATGGCCGGGCAGGCCGTCCAACTCCTCGACCAGCGGAGTGCCGAAACGTTCCACCTCTGTCCAGAACTCGGCGGTCAGCGCGGCGCGCCGTACCGCGTCGGCCCCGTCCGTCTCCTGCTGGAGACGCGCGACGCGCGGGCCGGTGACCCGGACCGGACGGATGTCCAGGGACGCGTGGCTCGGGGCGGAACTGGGCAGGGTGGTCATCGGTGTTCTCCGTGGACCGCGGTCGGGTATACAGATGGTGCCGGTGCTGTCGACGTGATCGTCAACAAGCTTCGGTAAGGGTAGCCTAAGCTAACCACATGTCCATTGGAATGTGTGCACTGCACCGGCCGAAAACGGTGCCCGCCCCCCGGTGCCCCGCCCCGGCGGCGACCCCGTGAGCGCCGCGACGGCCCCCGCCCCGCCGAAACCGGCGCCCGGCGCCCGCCGCCCGCGCGGCCGG
>NZ_JBQOUX010000198.1:0-4146 GCF_052216785.1 Streptomyces sp. JW3
GCGTTGGTGTCGCGGGTGGACGCCGGCGGGCAGGAGGGTGCTGGGCTGGATCGTGTCGTGGAGGATGCGGCGCGGGCTGCCGTCGAGCGGCTGGATCCGGCGGGCGGTGTGATGGTGCAGGCGGTCTGGGTCGATGCGGGAGCCGACGCACCGGGACGGGTGGTGCTCGTGGTGCACCACCTGGTCGTGGACGGTGTGTCCTGGCGCATCCTCGTCCCGGACCTGCGCGCGGCCTGCGAAGCGGTGCTCGCCGGACGGACACCCGCGCCGGCCCCGGCCGGTACGTCGTTCCGGCGGTGGTCGCAGGTGCTGGCCGCGGAAGCCGTCGACCCGCGACGCACGGCGGAGCTGGAGACGTGGACGAACCTCCTCGCGGACCGCGAGCCGCTGCTCGGCCGGCGTCCCCTGGACCCGGCCCGGGACACGGAGGCGTCCACCGTGCGCCGGCCCTGGCGAGTACCGGCCGCGCAGGCCGGCACCCTGGTCACCCGTACCCCCGCCGCCTTCCACTGCGGTGTGCACGAGGTGTTGCTGGCGACGCTGGCCGGTGCGGTGGGCGTCTGGCGGCCGGAATGTGCCGCCGGGCTGCTGGTGGACGTGGAGGGACACGGACGTGAGACGACGGCCGACGGGGTGGATCTGTCCCGGACGGTGGGCTGGTTCGCCAGCACACACCCGGTGCGGCTGCGGCTCGGGGGCGTGCGGCTGGGCCGGGCACGTACCGGCGGCCCGGCGGCCGGTACGTTATTGAAGGCGGTGAAGGAGCAGGCGCAGGCCGTTCCGGGCGAGGGGCTCGGGTACGAGCTGCTGCGTCACCTCAACGCCGAGACCGGCCCGGTGCTGGCGGCGTTGCCCGGCCCGCAGCTCGGCTTCAACTACCTGGGCAGGTTCCCGGCCGGCCGGGCGGACGGTCCCGCCGGTGCCTGGGAGCCCGTGGGCGGGGCTGGGCTGGGCGGGGCGGCCGATCCGCAGACGCCCGCCCGGCACGCGCTGGAGGCCGTGGCACTGGTCGAGGACACCCCGGCCGGGCCGGAGCTGACGGTGTCCCTGGCCTGGCCCGGCACGCTCATCGAGAACACCGAAGCCGAGCGACTCGGGCGGATCTGGCTGGAGATGCTGGCCGGACTCGCCGCGCACACCGACGCCGACCCGGGCGCCGGCGGACACACACCCTCCGACTTCTCCCTGCTCGCGCTCGGCCAGGACGAAGTGGACGACCTCGAGTCCGAGTTCGCCGACGACCACGCCTGACCGAGCCGCACACGCACGCCGCACGACCTACGAAGCACCAGGCACCAGGCACCACGCACCACGTACGCGAGAACAACGATCACGTGTTGGCGGCACCACCCAGGTAATGGTGAGGAGACACCCCGATGGCCCGAGCTCGTGTCGAGGACGTATGGCCTTTGTCGCCCCTTCAGGAGGGACTGCTCTTCCACGCGTCCTTCGACGGCCGGGGCACCGACGTGTACCAGGGCCAGCGCAGCCTGGACGTGCTCGGTCCGCTCGACGCGGAGGTGCTGCGCACCTCGTGGCAGGCGCTGCTGGACCGCCATGCCGCGCTGCGGGCGAGTTTCCGCAGGCGCGGTACCGGCGAGTCGGTGCAGGTCATCGTCCGTGCCGTGACGTTGCCCTGGCAGCAAGCGGATGTCAGTGGACTGTCCGGGACCGAGGCCGATGCCGAGATCGGCCGGCTGTGCGCGGCGGAGCGGGACCGGCGTTTCGACCCGGCGGTGCCACCGCTGCTGCGGCTGCTGCTCATCCGGGTCGCGCCGGACCGGCACCGGCTGGTGCTGACCAGCCACCACCTGCTCCTGGACGGCTGGTCCCTGCCCGTCCTGTTCGACGAACTCACCGCCGTCTACGCGGCGGGCGGTGACGCGCGCGTCCTGCCCCGCGCCACCTCCTACCGGGAGTACCTGGCCTGGCTGACGCGTCAGGACAAGCCGGCCGCGCGGGCCGCCTGGCAGGCCGAACTGGCCGGCGCCGAGGAGCCGACCCTGGTCGCCCCCGCCGACCCGGGACGGCGGCCCGGGGAGACGGCACATGTGATCACCGAGCTGCCGGTGGCACTGAGCCAGGCCCTGGCAGACGTCGCCCGGAGCCAGGGCGTGACGCTCAACACCGTGCTCCAGGGCGCCTGGGCGCTGGTCCTGGCACAGTTGTCGGGCCGCACCGACGTGGTCTTCGGCGCGACCGCCGCCGGGCGGCCCCCGGAGCTGCCGGGCGTGGAGTCCATGGTCGGCCTGTTCATGAACACGCTCCCGGTGCGGGTGCGGCTGGACGGCGCGCTGCCGGTGCGCCGGCTGCTCACCGACCTCCAGCAGCGGCAGTCCGCGCTCATGCCGCACCAGCACCTGGGACTGCCCGAGGTGCAGCGGCTGGCCGGGCCCGGCGGGGTCTTCGACACGATCGTGGTGTACGAGAACTACCCCAGCCCTCCGGAGGAGCAGCCGGACCGGAGCGCCGCGCCCATCGAGATCCGCCGCACCAGGGAGGTGACGGACGCCTCCCACTACCCCCTCGCCCTGGTCGTCGTGCCCGACGAGCGAACGCACCTCAAACTCGACTACCAGCAGAACCTGTTCGACCGGGAAACGGCCGCCTCCGTGGTGGCGCGGCTGGTGCGGGTGCTGGAACAGTTCGCGGCGGACCCGCGGACCCGCGTCGGGGACATCGACCTGCTGGACGCGGACGAGCGGGCGCGGGTGGTCGAGGAGTGGAACCACACCGGCCGTGCGGCCGTTCCGGCGACGGTGCCCGAACTGTTCGCGGCCCACGCGGCGCGGACCCCGGACACGGTGGCGGTGCGCTGCGGGACCGCGCGACTGACGTACGCGGAGCTGGACCGGCGGGCCAACCGCCTCGCCAGGTATCTGCGCCGGCGCGGTGCCGGCCCGGAGACCCGGGTCGCCCTGCGGCTCGCGCGCGGCACCGACATGATCGTGGCGATCCTCGGCGTGTGGAAGGCCGGGGCCGCGTACGTGCCGCTGGACCCGGAGCACCCCGCCGACCGGCTGGCCTTCATGACCCGGGACAGCGGCGCGGCACTGACCCTCGACGACACCTCGCTGGCCGCGGCCGCCGGGGCCGTCGCCGCCGAGTCGGACGCGCCGCTGGACGTGACCACGGACGCCGACCGGCTGGCGTACGTCATCCACACCTCCGGCTCCACCGGACGGCCCAAGGGCGTGGCGGTCGGGCACCGCGCGGTGGCCGCGCTGGCGGAGACGATGCGACCGGTGCTGGGCGCCGCCGAGGGCGAGACGAGTCTCCAGTTCGCGTCGTTCAGCTTCGACGCGGCGGTGCTGGACGTGGCCGTGACGCTCGCTCACGGCGGCACGCTGGCGATCGCGTCGGACGAGGAGCGCACCGACCCGCGGGCACTCGCGCGGATGATCCGCGACGCCGGGGTCACCGTGGCCAGCGTGGTGCCGTCACTGCTCTCCGTCCTCGACCCCGAGGCCGTGCCGGGCGTACGGAACTGGGTGCTGGGCGCCGAACGCCTCACCGCCGGTCTGGCGGCGCGGTGGCGGGCCGGAGCCGGGGTGTGGAACACCTACGGTCCGACCGAGGCGACCGTGATCACGACGGCCGTCGCACTCGCCCCCGGCGTCCGTCCCGAGGACGCGCCGCCGGCCATCGGCCGTCCCCTCGCGCACGCCGCCGTGTATGTCCTGGACGCGTTCTTGCGGCCCGTTCCGCCCGGAACGGTGGGCGAGGTGTACATCGCGGGAGCCGGGCTGGCGCGAGGATACGTGGGCCGCCCGGAGCTGACGGCGGAGCGGTTCGTGGCCTGTCCGTTCGTTCCCGGGCAGCGGATGTACCGGACCGGTGACCTGGCCAAGTGGTCGGACGACGGGCTGTTGCACTTCGCGGGCCGCGCCGACGAGCAGGTCAAGATCCGCGGCTTCCGGGTGGAACCCGGCGAGGTGGAGTCCGTCCTCGCCGCCCACCCGGACATCACCCAGGCCACCGTCGTGGTCCGCGACCAGCGGCTACTGGCCTACGTGGTCGCCGACGACGTCCTGGCCCCGACCGCCGTACGAGCCGACGACGTCTTGGACCCGACCGCCGTACGAGCCGACGACGTCTTGGACCCGACCGCCGTACGAGCCGACGACGTCTTGGACCCGACCGCCG
>NZ_JBQOUX010000198.1:4246-5681 GCF_052216785.1 Streptomyces sp. JW3
TACGAGCCGACGACGTCCTGGCCCCGGCTGCCGTACGCGCCGCCGACGGCCCGGACCCAGCCGCCGTACGAGCCGACGACGTCCTGGCCCCGGCTGCCGTACGCGCCGCCGACGGCCCGGACCCAGCCGCCGTACGCGCGTACGCCGCCACCCGGCTGCCGGCGTACATGGTCCCGGCGGTGGTGACGGTCCTCGACCGACTGCCCCTGACGGTCAACGGCAAGGTCGACAAGGCGGCTCTGCCCGCCCCCGAGGCCGTCGGCGGCCGCGGGCGGGCGCCCTCGACGCCCGTCGAGGAGATCCTGTGCGGCCTCTTCGCCGACGTCCTGGGCCTGGAACGGGTCGGCCCCGACGACGGCTTCTTCGAGTCCGGCGGCGACTCCCTGCTCGGCATGCGGCTCACCGCCCGGATCCGCGCGGTGCTCGACGCGGACCTGAGCGTCCGCGACCTGTTCGCCACCCCGTCGCCCGCCGGCCTCGCCCGCCGGCTCGCGGACGCGGCGGACGGCTCCCGGGCCCCCCTGCGCCCGGCCGACCGGCCTGACCGACCCGAGCGCGTGCCGCTGTCGTACGCACAGCGCCGCATGTGGTTCCTGAACCGGATGGCCGGCACCGGCGCGGACGCGACCGGGGCCTACAACCTGCCACTGGCACTGCGTCTCATCGGTCGCCTGGACCGCGGCGCGCTGGAGGAGGCGCTCGGGGACCTCGCGGACCGGCACGAGAGCCTGCGCACGGTGTTCCCCGACACGGACGGCGAACCGTGGCAGCGCATCCTGACGGGCGACTCCGCCCGGCCTCCGCTCGCGGTGATCGAGACCGACGAGTCCCGACTGGCGGACGACCTCGCCCAGCAGTCGCAGCACGCTTTCGACCTGAGTACGGAACTCCCCTGGCAGTCGGCCCTGTTGACGCTGGCGCCGACAGAAGCCGTGCTGTTGCTGGTGGTGCATCACATCGTCGCCGACGGCTGGTCGATGGGGGTGCTGGCGGGCGATCTGCGGGTGGCCTATGCGGCGCGGTGTGCGGGGCGGGCGCCGGAGTGGGAGCCGTTGCCGGTGCAGTACGCGGATTACGCGCTGTGGCAGCGGGAGACGCTCGGTGACCCGGATGACCCGGAAAGCCTGATGAGCGCCCAACTGGACTACTGGCTGGGCGCGTTGGCGGACTCGCCGCCAGAGCTGCGGCTGCCGGTGGACCGCCCCCGCGCCACCGAACCGTCCTTCCGGGGCGGCAGCGTCCCGGTGGAGGTGGACGCCGACACCCATGCCCGTCTGGTGGCCCTCGCGGCCCGTGGCCGGGCCACGATGTTCATGGTGGCGCACGCGGCGCTGTCGGTACTGCTGTCCCGGATGGGCGCCGGTTCCGACATCCCGGTGGGTACCGGCATCGCAGGTCGCGGCGATGCCCAGTTGGAAGGACTGTCGGGATTCTT
>NZ_JBQOUX010000199.1:0-5430 GCF_052216785.1 Streptomyces sp. JW3
GGCGGGGCGGTTGCGGCCGGGGGGTTGGGTGCTGGGGGTGTCGTGGGGGGTGCGGGGCGCGTTGGAGGTGGGGTTGGTGGCCGAGGTCGTGGTGATGGTGGTCGTGGTGGTGGCTGTGGTGAGGGGGCCCGCGTCGCTCGCGCTGTAGTGGTTGCGGCCGGTGTAGTACAGCTCCATCGCCGGCACCGTGGCGTCGGTCCGGCCGTAGGGCAGGACGATGCCCCGGGGACCGGCGGCCGGGGTGGTGACGGTGTCCGACACCGGCTGGAAGACGTGGATCGGCACCCCGAGGGTGTCGGCGAGCAGCGGCAGGAAGGCGTCGCCGACCGGGTTGTCCCACTCGTCCGACCAGTCGCGCACCGCCTCTTCGAGGGCGTCGGCCTCGGCCGTGGCCAGCGGCGCGGTGCTGCCGTGGTAGCGGGCGACGAGCAGGTACCGGCGCGCGTCCGGTGACATGGTGGCCAGCGTCGGCAGCGCGTTGACCGAGCGCAGATAGCCGTACATCTGGCGGTTGCTCGGCGGCGTGCCGGGCGGGGCCGGTGGCGCGCCCGGCGCGGACACCGCCTGGAGGTAGCGGAACTGGAGGTCGTCCGGGTCCAGGTCCTCGGCGCGGGTCACGCCCTGGATGGTGAACTGGGCCAGCCGCGCGTCGACCCAGGCCGGCGGCGCGGTGTACGCCTGCGCCGCGAACTGCCCCACCAGGACGCCCCGGAGCTGCCCGAGCACCTGCGGGGACAGCGGGCTGCCGGCACGGGCCGCGGTCAGCCGGGCCAGCACCAGGTCCTGCAACCGCCGGCGTGTGGCGCGCAGATGGCCGGTGCCCTGATCGGTGGTCGCGGGATTCGCCGCGAGCGCCGCCAGTGTGCGCCGCACCTGGTCCGGCCGGGCCAGCCAGGCGGCGGTCCCCGGATCGAGGGCGGTGCCGCCGGCCCGGGTCAGGCGGTGGCCCACCACCTGGGGCGCGCTGCCGATGACCGCGTACAGCAGGCAGTAGCCGTCGCCGGGCGTCTGGACCTGGGCGCCGCGCGGGGCGACGTACGGCGAGGGGGCGGGGGGTGGCGGCGGTGCGAGCGGGGCCTTGCTCTTGTCCTTGCCCTTGTCCTTGTCCTTGTCCTTGCCGATGATGTCGTGCTTCGGCTTCGGCTTCGGCTTCGGTTTTGGCTTCGGCTTCGGGGCCGGCTTGGTCACCGGTGCCTTTTTGGGCGGTGTGCCCGGCGTGTGTGTCTGGCCGCCGGCCGGGAGGGGGGCGGGGCGGCCGTCGGGGTCGGGCCGGCGGGGCGGGACGGTGGCGAAGGTGGTGCGCAGCGACTGCTCGGGCGCGGGGGCGTCGTCCCGCACGGCGTCGGCCAGGTCCGGCAGCGCGGCGGTGGCCGCCATCAGGTCGGCGGCGGCCCGGTGCTGCGCGGCGACGGTGGCGGCGAGCTGCGTCTCGCGGCGGGTGACCTTGCGCCCGGCGCGCCCGGCCCGCCGGCCCGCGCGGTCCTCGCGGAGCTGGGCCACGCGCAGGTTGGTGCCGCGCCGGACCACGGCGGCGGCGTCGTCCCGGGCGGTCCGCTCGGCCCGGTCGCGGGCCGTTTCGGCGGTGCGGATGCCCTCCGGGGCGATCTCGATGATGCGCCGGGCGTCCGCCAGGGCCGCGCGGTCGGCGGTCAGCCGGTCGGTGGCCTGCTGGATGGTGGTCTCCGCGGCGGTGATCGCCGGGACGACCGCGCGCACCCGGGGGTCGTCGGCGACGTCGGCGGCCGGCCGGGAGGAGCGCGGGGCCGTGGTGGAGGCGGTGGCCGACGGGACGGGCGTGGCCTTTCCGCCTGTCTTCCCGGAGGTTTTCTCGGCGGTCTTCGCGCGGTCCGCGCGCACCTCGTTCTCCGCCCGGGTCAGCCGGGCCAGCGCCGTCCGGAGGTCCGCGTGTCCCTGTGTCTCCCGGCGCTCGTTGGCGGCGATGGCGGTCGGCAGGGTGGCCGCCGTGCGTTGGGCGTCCGCGTACGACTGCTTGCGCCGGTCGACGAGGCGCTGGGCGTCCTGCGCGGCCCGCGCCGAGGCGACGGCCTGGGACCGGGCCCGCTTCAGCGCCTCCGTCGCCGCCGTGACCGACTGCCGTGCCCGGCCCACCGCGTCCAGGGCGTCGGCGTGGGCGCGGTTGGCGTGCTGGAGGGAGGCGGTGAGGCGGGCCAGCCGGGCCGGGGTGTCGGCGAGGGTGTCGGCGGCGGTGTGCAGCCGCTCGGCCTCGGCGTGGAACGGTGTCCACGCGGCGGTGAGGGCGGGGTCGGCGGTGACCAGGGCGCCGTCCGGGGTGAACTCCCAGCGGCGCACGCCCTCGGCGTCGCGGGTCATCAGCTCGACCGGGCGGTTGCCCAGCACGGCGGCCCGGGAGGCGCCGTAGAGGGCCTGGCTCAGCCGGGTGCCGTCCGGGTCGGCGCCGAGGGCCGCCCAGAGCTGTACGCCGTGGTGGCCCGGCGGGATCGCGGAGGTGAGGCGCTCGGCCAGGGCGTGCGGCTCGGCGCCGGCCCAGTCGGGGACGAGCGCGGGCAGGTCGCGGACGTTGTCCGGGGACTCGTCCGGGGTGATGAGGCCGTGCCCGAGCAGGTCGCGTTCCTCGACGCGCAGGGTGACGGTGCCGGTGACGTGGCGGGTGCCGCCGGGGCCCTCGACGAGCAGGTGCACGTCGGCGTCGACGGCGTAACTGCGGGTGCCGCGGGCGCCGCTCGCGGGGGCCGCGGTGCTGCCGGACTTCAGCCAGTCGCGGCGGCTGCCGGTGGTGGTGCCGCCGAAGGCGGACGGCTGGGTCGGACGCTGGGCGAGCGGCACCGTGAAGCCGGCCAGGTGGTGGTTGGCGCCGTCGGCGCTGAGCAGTTCGGTGAAGGCGGTGGCGAAGGAGTGGTCGGCGCCCGCCGAAGTGCTCACCGTGTCGGTGGTGTTGTGCAGTTGGTCGAGGGTGACGTCGTCGGCGTGGGTGGCGCGGCGCGGGTTGTACAGGGTGATCTCGATGGACGGCGCGGGCCCGGCGGGCGCACCCTCGAAGGGGCGGGAGCCGGGCATCCGCCGGGTGAGGCCGGCGGCCAGCCGGGTGCGGTCCAGGGAGACGCGGCCCGCCTGGATGAGCTGGCCGAGCCGCACCGCGCGGCCCTCCACCGACACCGAGGTCAGCTGGGAGTGCCAGCGGCCGTCGGTCAGCGGCGCCACCTCGTTCAGCGCGGTCTCCAGATGCGCCCAGCCGTCGAAGGCGAACGCCGGCGTCGGCCCCGCCGGGTGGAACATCTGCGCGTCGGCGAGGTACGGGGTGGCCGTCGGACCGGTCCCGCGCACCCGGTTGCGCGGGTCGGTGGTGGACAGGGCGGACGGCGCGGTCACCGAGGCCGGGGCGGTCCGCGCGTGGGTCTCGGTGCCGGTGAAGCGCAGCGACAGCCGGACCGGCACGCTGCGGGTGCGCGGCTGCCCGCGCCGCAGCAGCTCGTCCATCCAGCGGCGTACGTCGCCGTCCGCGTCGGACCAGGCGATGACACCGTTCTGCACCATGCCGCCGAGCACGTTGGGCGGCCAGTCGGCGACCAGCGCCGAGCGCACCGAGGCGACGTAGTCGTACTCCAGGCCGTCGAAGTCGGCGCCGTTGTCGGTGCGCAGCCAGAAGCGGTTGTCGGCGGTGGCCGCCCGCCGGGCCGACCTGCTGGTGGCCGCCTGCGGGGTGAACACCGGCGCCGCCCGGTCCACCTTGCCGCCGGCCGGGTCCTGGCCGGGGCGGCGGTAGCGGGTGGTGAGGCTGGCGGCGAGCTGCTTGTGCCGCACCGAGGCGCGGGTCGTGGTGCGCCCCGAGGAGGTGTGCGACTGCCACTGCTCCAGGCCCGAGCCGGGGCGCGCGGTGCCGCGTACGCCGGTCAGGTCCTGGGTGCGGCGCGGTACCGCCGTCAGCGTCACCTCGACCAGGCGCTCACCGCCGTACGCGTGGTGGCGGAAGTGGAAGCGGGTGGTGGCCCGCCGGGGCGTGCCGTCCGGACCGCGGCCGGGCAGTGAACGCAGGCCGCCGGTGGAGGCGAGCTGGGCGATCCGGCTGTGCACACCGGGCTGGTAGCCGGGGTGCCCGGGGGTGGTGGCGCCGGGCGCCTCCTGCTCCACCAGGTCAAGCAGCGCCCGCTGCACCTGGCCGCGCCGCTCCCGGGGCCGGACCGGGCCGAGCGGGACGGCGCCGCTGTTCGGCCCGGACGACGGCACCGGCGCGGCGGCCGGCGTCTGGTACTCGACGACCGACAGGACCCCGCCGAGACCGAGCTGCCGGTCACGGACGTAGGTGGCCGGCAGCGGCGCGGCCGGCGCCGGGGCGGGCGCCGGAGTCAGCCCCGCCACCGAACCCATCCAACGGGCGTCCCGCGCGAGCTGACCCTCGGTCATCAGGAACTGGAGCCCGTCCGGCACGTCCACGGCGTAGGTGACCGGGTCGACGGAGCCGGGTTCACCGGGGACACCATTGAGGACGGTGCGGGAACCGGCCCGGACGGTGACGAGGTAGGTGACGTCCGCGACGATCCGGTGCAGCTGGCCGCTCTCGGTGGGGGTGCGATTGACACCGGTACTGGAGGCCAGGGTGTCCGCGGTGTCCGTGCGGGCGACGTGGCCGAGCCGTCCGGACGGGTTGAACACCCCCTTGTACGGCTTGCTGGTGGTGCCGGTGGAGGAGGCGGAGCCCTCGGTCTCGGGGCTGGTGTGGCCGGCCGCGTTGTCCGGCCCGGCGGGCTGCGACGGCGGGTTCTGGGTGAGCGTGCCCACGCCGCCGAACTGGTGCGACTTGCCGAGCGACTTGAGCTGCTGCGCGCTGTCGGTCGCCGAGACGCCGGTCTCCAGGTACTGCTTGGTGGTGTCGAGCAGGCGCGGCCGGTGGGCGACGGCCTGGATCTCCACCGAGTACTGGCCGTCCGCGACGGTCCCCGGCAGCGACAGGCCCTCGACGACGTAGGAGTTCTTGAAGATCTCGTGCCCGTGCGCGATCAGGCTGCCCGGGGTGAGCGCGGCGTGCCGGATCTCGGCGGCCCGGGTACGGGTGTCGGCGAGACCGTGGCCGGCCAGGGGGGAGAGGTGGGCCCGGGACGGCGGGTTCGGCGTGCTGGAAGTGGCCGCCGTGCCGGTGCCGGTGGTCGGGGCGGTCACCGGGAGGATCGGGCCGCCGGCCGGCGTGGCGGTCGGGGGTGCGGTCGCCGTCTCGCGGCGGATGTCGCCGGCCGCCCGCTGGTAGGCCGACTCGATGGCGGCGGAGCCGCGCACCGTGTCGATCAGCGCGTCGTCGGGCACCCGCACCAGCTCCGGACGGGGCCGGCCGGCGGCGTCCGTACCGTCCAGGCGGGCGTGGTCGGTGGCGTCGGGGCGGCGCGGCGCACCGTCCTGGCGCGGCGCGGGCGACGCCGGTACGCCGCCCGGGGCCGGCGGGTGGGTACGGCCGTGCGGCAC
>NZ_JBQOUX010000019.1:0-19019 GCF_052216785.1 Streptomyces sp. JW3
CCGGGGCACCTTCCCCGGGCCGGACGCCGTTCGACTTCCGGTCAGCCGCTCGTCAGACTCGCTGCCACAGCGCCGGCGTGCCCTCCGGCGACCAGGCGACCTGCGCCTGGTGGTTCTGGAGGCAGGTGTACCGCACCCCGCCGTAGACGACCGTGGTCCCGGCCTGGTAGACCCGGCCGGTCCGCCAGCCGTCCGCCACCCCCTCGTCCGCCGGGGCCGGCAATGTGGACCGGGTGTCCTGCGTCTTCAGGGTGAGACCGAACTCCTCCAGCACCGGGTTGACCGGCTGGAAGAAGGTCGTCCCGCCGTTGGTGCAGTCGCCCGAGCCGCCCGAGGTGATGCCCTGCGCCTGGGCGCCCGCGACGAACGGGCCGCCGGAGTCGCCGGGTTCGGCGCACACCGTGGTCTGGGTGAGACCGTCGACGGTGCCCTCCGCGTAGCTGACGCTGGCGTCGTGCTGCTCGATGGTGCCGCAGTGCCAGCCCGTCGTGGAGCCCGAGCGGCACACCGCCGCCCCGACCAGCGCCTGCACCGAACCGGCCACCTGCACCTTCGTGTCGCCCTCGCCCTTCACGTCGGGCGTGGCCGTCCAGGTGTCGTTGACCCCGACCCACGACATGTCCTTGCTGGGGAAGGTGGACGCCTTGAACTCGCCCTGCGCGGACTTGTCGGCCCCCGCGGTCTTCGCGCCCGGCTTGCCGCAGTGCCCGGCCGAGACAAAGCCCTGCTCCTGGGTCTTGGTGACGGAGAACCCGATGGAGCAGCGCGCCTTGTCGTCGATGTAGTACGCCTCGCCGCCGACCAGGTCCGCCAGCACCCGCGGCCGGTTCTCCGACACCCGCACGCCCACGTCCCGCGCCGTCAGCCCGGCGGCCCGCACAAAGGCGGTGGCGGCCCGCTCGCTGGTGGCCTGCACCACGACCCGGTTGGCCGGCACGTCGACGTACCACACCGGCGTGTCCGGGGTGTCCACCCGCCGGCCGGCCGCGTCCAGCCGCTCCTTGACGGTCCGGAGGTCGGCCAGCGTCCGCTTGACGACCGTGGCCTCGGCGCCCTGCGCCCGGATGGCGGCCACGTGCGAGGCGTCGGTGGTGGCGACGGTGAGCCGGGCCGAGGTGGTGCCGCTCACCCAGGCACCGGCGAAGTGGGTGCCCAGCGTGGTGCGGAGCCGGCCGGCCCGGGTGCCCGCCTCGGCCTCGTTGACCAGCCGGGCCGTCGCCTGCTCCGCCGTCAGCCCCAGGTCGCGTTCGAGGGCCCGCAGCACCTGTGCCGACGGACGGTCGGCGCCGAGCGTCTGGGCGGCGGTGGGCAGCGGGCCCGGCGCGGGCGGCGGCCCGGCCGACGCGGCCGAGGGGACGGCGGTCAGGACCAGCGCGCCGAGCGCGGTGAGAGCGGCGCGGCGGTGGCCCGTGAGGTGTCTGCCGACCATGCGATGTGCCTCCTGAGACATTCCGGAGAAAGGTGGGGGAGTTGCCAGCCCTAGGGGCTTCTGAAGCCCCCTAGCCCGATCCGCCCCGGGAGATGCCGGACGGGCGCGGGGTTCGCGCTTTGGGGGACGCCGACGGGTGCCAAGTGCAGTACGCGGACCCGCCCGGCCGCTCAGGCCGGCTTCAGCCCCGGCGCGCCCGCCTCGGTGACGAAGGACGCGGCGGTGCTCAGCGCGGCGCCCGGCTGGGAGATGGCGGCGACCGTCTTGAAGTCCAGCCGGGCCGACTCCCGGCCGATCTCCACCGTGGCGAAACCGCGCTTGCCGTTGAAGAACTTCATGTGCGGGTTGGCCTTCATGTACGTGTCCCAGGTGTCGGGCTTGTCCACCCCGTCCTTGCCGCTGGCCACCGACGTGCAGGTCAGCTCGGTGCCCAGGGTCTTGGAGTCCGGGTCGTCGAAGTCCTCCTTGATGTCGAAGGCGTAGGCGACGTGCACGTCGCCGGTGAGCACCAGCCAGTTGTCGACGCCGGCCGCCTTCGCGCCGGCCACCACCCGGGCCCGGGAGGCGCGGTAGCCGTCCCAGGCGTCCATGGACATCCGGGCGTCGGCGGTCAGGTCGAACTTGCGCTGCGAGAAGGTGACCTGCTGCGGCATCACGTTCCACAGCGCGCCGGAGGACTTCCAGCCGTCCAGCAGCCAGCGCTCCTGCGCGGCGCCGGTGATGGTGCGCGCCGGGTCGTCGGACTCGGCGCCGGGCGCGTGCGGCCGGTCGTCGTAGGCCTGGTCGGAGCGGTACTGCCGGGTGTCGAGGATGTCGAACTGGGCCAGGGTGCCCCAGTGCAGCCGCCGGTACAGCTGGGCGTCGGGGCCCTGCGGGAGCTGGGCGGAGCGCAGCGGCTGGTGCTCCCAGTAGGCGCGGTAGGCGGCGGCCCGGCGGACCAGGAACTCCGACTGCGGGACGTCGTTCTCGGGCACGCTGCCGGCGTAGTTGTTCTCCGTCTCGTGGTCGTCCCAGGTGACGACGAACGGGTGGGCGGCGTGCGCCGCCTGGAGGTCCTCGTCGCTCTTGTACAGCGCGTACCGCAGCCGGTAGTCGGCCAGGGTCGTCGCCTCCCGGTTGAACACGTCGGGCAGCGTGATGTCGGTGTACCGGCGCTCGCCGCCCGCCGAGTTCACCGCGTACTCGTAGAGGTAGTCGCCGAGGTGGAACACCACGTCGACGTCCTCCTCGGCGAGGTGCTTGTGCACGGTGTAGTAGCCGTCCTGGTAGGCCTGGCAGGCGACGGCGGCCAGCCGCAGGGAGGACGGGTCGGCGCCCGCGGCGGGCGCGGTCCGGGTCCGGCCGGCCGGGCTGATGAACCCACCGGCGCGGAACCGGTAGTAGTACACGGTGTCCGGGTCCAGGCCCTTGACGTCGACGTGCACGCTGTGGCTGTACTCCGGGTAGGCCAGCGCCGTGCCCCGGCGCACCCGGACGCCGAAGTACTCGTCCAGGGCCACCTCCCATTCCACCGTCACCCGCTGCTCGCCCAGTCCGCCGTCGGTGGCGAACGGCTCGGGCGCCAGCCGCGTCCACAGCAGTACCGAGTCGGGCAGCGGGTCACCGGAGGCGACGCCGAGGGTGAAGGGGTCGTCGGTGAGCCGGGCGGCGTCCAGTTCGGGCGCGGCGACGGCGCCGCGGGCCGGCAGGTTGGTGGAGAAGGCGAGCGCCGCGGCGGCCGCGGTGACGGTGAGGAAGCGCCGGCGGCCGAGGTACCGGGCGGCGGCGCCCAGCACGGCGTCGTGCGGGGAGAAGGCATGCGCGGCCAGTGCGCTGGGACGGCCCGGGAACGCCATCTGGGGTCCTCTCGTACGGGAGCGGCGGACCATGCATGCTAAGCAGACAAAAAACCCGAAACGGGAGAAACGTGCGGGACGTGGGGACTGATCACACAGGAGGCGGTACGCGCGGCTGTCCGCCGCCGCCCGGTCCCTACCGGCGAGCCGCGCTTCGTGTACCTGTCAGTCGTGCCGCGGCCGCTGGGGTGCCCCGGCAGGGAGCCCGGGTCGGGCTGCAGCCGCCCGTGGGTGAACCGGAGCAGCCGGACCGTGGAGCGGGGCGAGCACCGCCGGCGTGATCACCCTGCCGCCGGACCGCTGGGGCCGCCCGCCGGTTGGCGTCCCCGGCCCGCCGGACGGACCATGGAGGTGTGGGGCCAGGCCCCCGCCGGTGTCAGCCGTGGGGAGCGCGGGGCAGACGGAGACCGGCCCCGGCCGCGCACCCGGCGGCCGGAAAGGAGGAGCGTCATGCTGGAGATCAAGACGCTCGACAAGCCCGACGAACGGCGCGACTTCCCCAAGGGACACATCGAGGCGGTCCACATGAGCGGACTCGACTTCGCCGTCGCCACCTTCGAACCGGGCTGGCGCTGGTCGGAGTCGGTGGCTCCGCTCGCCGGCACCGACAGCTGCATGATCCACCACAACGGGTACGTGCTCCAGGGACGCATGCGGCTGCGCATGGACGACGGCGCGGAGAGCGAGGTCGGCCCCGGTGACGTCTTCGTCTGCACCCCCGGACACGACGCCTGGGTCGTGGGCGACGAACAGGTCGTCGTCCACGACTTCGCCGGCGGCATGGCCCAGGAGTACGCCAAGGCCGACTAGCCGGCCCGCCGCACCCGCAACGTCACGATCTCGAACGGACGGAACGTGATCTGCACCGGCTCCCCGGCCGCCCAGGAGGCCGACCGGACGGCGGTGTTGCCGACCTCGGCGGGATCGCGTTCCAGGAGGTCGGTGGTCCAGGCGCGGGCGAACGGCTCGGACACCTCGATCCGGGTCCGGGCCCGGCCGCCGCGCGCCTCGTAGAGGCGGACGACGAGGTCCCCGGAACGGTCCTCGGCGAGTTTGACCGCCTCCACCACCACGGCCGGCGAGGAGACCGTCACCAGCGGCGCCACCGGCCCGCCGCCGGTGACCGCGCGCAGCGGGAGGTTGAGCCGGTAGCCCGTGTCCAGGGCCGCCAGCACGGTCGGGGCGGCCCGCAGCGCCGAGCGCAGCACCTGCTCGCCCTGGTCGGCGTGCGGGTCGGGGAAGCGCGGCGCGCGCAGCAGCGACTGCCGGACCAGGGTGAACACCGACCCGTCGGCGCCCCAGCGGCGGGTGATGTCATGGCCGTACGTGGAGTCGTTGGCGACCGCGGCACCGAAGTCCGGTTCGCCGACGTGCACCCAGCGGTGCGCCGCCGTCTCGAACCGGGCCGCGTCCCAGGACGTGTTGGTGTGCGTGGGCCGCTGGACGTGCCCGAACTGGATCTCCGAGGCGGCCCGGTCGGCGTGCACCGCGAGCGGGAAGGCCAGCTTCAGCAGCTTCTCCCGCTCCCGCCAGTCGACCCGGGTCTCGATGTCCAGCTCCCGGGCGCCCTCGGCGAGCCGGAAGCGCTGCGTGAACGCCGACTCCCCGAACGAACGCCGTACCACCAGCCCGTCGTCCCCCGCCTCCACCGCGTCCGCCGCGCGCAGCTCGGTGATGTGCCGGCGGTAGTGCGCGTCGACGTCCCAGGCGTCCCACTGGTTCGGCAGGTCGCGGCAGACCTGGAGCAGCGCCGCCGCCTCGCCCTCGGCCACCAGCTCCCGGCCGGCGTGCAGGTCGACGAAGGACACCAACAGGCCCGCCGCGTCGAAGGACGCCCGGACCACACCGTTGTCCAGCACCCAGCCGGACCCTTCGGCCACCGCCGCCGTCGCGGCCGGTACGGTGCCCGGCGCCGCGCCCAGCGCCGGGACGCCCACTGCCGCGACCGGCGCGGCGTTGAACAGGACCGGCGCCTCGCCCGCCCCGGCCAGGGCCCGCATCGCCGCGTCGATCAGCGGCTCCAGGGCGGCGGCGACGGCCGCGTAGCCCCGCTCCGCGTCCTGGTACACCCAGGCGATCGAGGAGCCCGGCAGGATGTCGTGGAACTGCTGGAGCAGCACCGTCCGCCACGCCGCGTCGAGTTCCTCGTACGGGTAGCTGCCGAGCCCGCGCCACGCGGCGGTGGCCTGCCACAGCTCCGCCTCGCGCAGCAGGTGCTCGCCGCGCCGGTTGCCCTGCTTGGTGCGCGCCTGCGAGGTGTAGGTGCCGCGGTGCAGTTCCAGGTACATCTCCCCGGACCAGGTGGCCGGCGCCGGGTGCGACGCCTTCGCGAGGTCGAAGAAGTGCCGCGGGGTGCCCACTTCGAGGGCCGGTGAGCCCTCCAGGGACCGGGTGCGGGCGGCGGCCTCCATCATCTCCCTGGTGGGGCCGCCGCCGCCGTCGCCGAATCCGAACGGCAGCAGCGAGACGTTGGAGAGGCCCTTCTCGGCGTACTGCCGCTGGGCGCGGGCCAGATCGGCGCCGGACAGGTCGGAGTTGTAGGTGTCGGCGGGCGGGAAGTGGGTGAAGATCCGGGTGCCGTCGATGCCCTCCCACCAGAAGGTGTGGTGCGGCATCCGGTTGGTGTCGTTCCAGGAGATCTTCTGGGTGAGGAACGAGTTGGCGCCGGCCGCGCGGGCGATCTGGGGCAGCGCGGCCGTGTAGCCGAACGAGTCCGGCAGCCACACCTCGTCCGGCTCGAAGCCGAACTCGCGCAGGAAGAAGCCCTTGCCGTGCACGAACTGCCGGGCCAGCGCCTCGCCGCCCGGCAGATTGGTGTCCGACTCCACCCACATGCCGCCGGCCGGCACGAACCGGCCCTCGGCGACCCGCTGCCGGATGCGTTCGAACAGCTGCGGGTAGTGCTCCTTGACCCAGGCGTACTGCTGGGCGCTGGAGCAGGCGAAGACGAAGTCCGGGTACTCGTCCATCAGGGCCAGCACGTTGGAGAAGGTCCGGGCGCACTTGCGGATGGTCTCCCGGGTCGGCCACAGCCAGGCCGAGTCGATGTGCGCGTGGCCCACCGCGACCACCCGGTGCGCGCTCGGGTGGGCGGGCGAGGCCAGGACGTCCGCGAGCGCCGCCCGGCCCGCGGCGGCGGTGCCGGCCACCCGGTCGGGGTCCACGGCGTCGCACATCCGCTCCAGGGCGCGCAGGATCTCGGCGCGGCGCGGCAGCGACCGGTCCAGCTCGCCCAGCAGACCGGTCAGCGTCCAGCAGTCCCGCAGCAGGGCGTCGACCGTCAGGTCGCGCTCGACCAGGTCGATCCTGCGCAGGGTGTAGATCGGCTCGCTGCCCGCGGTCCTCTTGTCGCCGAGCGGGGTGGGCAGGTAGAAGCGGTGCCCGCCGACGTCGGGGTTGGCGGCGGCCTCGATGTACAGGTCGACCGGGCCGGGGCCGACGGGGACGGCCGCGTTGAGCGGTTCGACGCCCTTCACGACGGTGCCGTCCGGGCGGTGCACCAGTCCCTCGGCCTGGAAACCGGGCTGGCGGGCCGAGAAGCCGAGGTCGACGACGAGTTCCAGGGCCACCTCCGGCCCGCCCCACCCGGCGGGGATCTCCCCGGTGACGTGGAACCACGTCGTGCCCCACGGTTTGCTCCACGGGGTGCCGGGCGCGACCGGGGTGAACTCCTGCCGCACCGCCTCGGCGAACGGCACCGGCTCGTCCGGCACCTCCCACGCCGTCACGTCCAGCGCGCGGTGCCGGCGCTCCAGTGCGGGCGCGACGCGCTCCCGTACGAAGCGCTCGACGCGCTTCTCGGTCTGGGCGGTGGTGTCGTGCATGGGTCCTCCCGACGGGCTCGGCGGTCTGCTGGTCGGCTGTGCGGTGGGACATCAGGCATGCGGCGGTGCCAGCCCGCCCAACGAGCCGCCCACCCGGTCAGTTTCGCCCGCGTCCGGCCGGAGCGCCCCGGGTGCGGAGCGGACCGGCCGTGCCGCTCGCTGAGCCGGGCCGGGCCGGGACGCCGGATCACGCCGCCACCGCCCGCACCGCCGGTACCCGCAGCACCCGTCGGGCCGTCCACACACTGGTGCCCAGTGTCACCGCCGCCGCGACCGCCGTCATCGCGAGCCAGGTGCCCCAGAACGCGTCCGGCAGTACCGCGTCGGTGCGGACCATGGTGAACGGGACGATCCCGGCCAGCGCGGCCACCGTGCCGAACAGCACCCCCGTCACCGTGAGCAGCACGCCCTCCACCGCGACCGTGCCGAGCACCTGGCCGGGCGTCGCGCCCGCCAGCCGCTGCTGCCCGAACTCGCGGGAACGGTAGGCCGTCGCCGCGTACAGCGAGTTGACCAGCAGCACGCAGACGAACACCGCGATGATGCCGACCACCGTGAAGTTGAGCGTCTCCAGGTTCTTGGCGTCGACCGACTTCACTCGGCCCGACGCCGCCACCGCGTCGCTCTCCACGGCCTGCAGGGTGAGCGTCGCCGTGGCCACCGCCGTGAACAGGATCAGCGACATCAGGATGCCGGCCAGTTGACCGGCCCGCCGGCGCAGATTGCGCACCGCGAGCCAGCCGCTCGCCCCGCCCAGCGGCAGCCACCCCACCGCCGAGGTCAGCAGCCGCGCCGCCAGCAGCGCGAAACCGACCGACAGCAGGATCGCCCCGTACGCGGCCGGTGCCATCAACGCCTCGTCCGTCGCGGCGAACCCGAACGTCGAGCAGGTGCACACCGCCCCCGCGCCCAGCGCCGCGTACGCCGGCAGCCGCCGCGCGGCCCGCCGCCCGCCCGGCCGGGTCGCCCGCCGCACCGCGAGGAACGCGGCGCCCGCCGCCGCCAGCAGGGTCACCACGACCCCGGACCCCAGGGCGATGGGCCCGAAGGCGTACGCCACCGACTCGTCCACCTGCCCGCTGTCCTGGAACACCCCGAGCAGCGCCCGCCCGCCGAGCATCGCCGGGCCGGCCGCCAGCACCGTGCCCGCCAGGGCCACCGCCACCGCCTCACCGACCACCATCCGGCGCAGCTGCGCCGGGGTGGCCCCCGAGCGGCGCAGCAGCTCCAGTTCGGCGGCGCGCTGGCGCACACTGACCGTCAGCGTCGAGGCGATCGCGAAGAACACCAGCAGCGTGCCGTAGCCGCCCACCACGCCCGCCGACAGCCCCAGGGTGTCCGCGCTCACCGCGTCGACACCGTCGCCCGCCGCCGTGTCGTGCAACGAGTTGAACGTCATGACGACTCCCGCGCCGAGGAAGGCGGACAGCAGGGTCGCGAGGAACCGTCCCGGCCGGTGCCGCACCGACCGCATGGCCAGAGCCCACATGGCTCACACCCCCGCCGTCAGGTCGTCGCCCAGGTGCGCCAGCCGCTCGGCCACCGCGTCCGGCGTCGGGCCCCGCAGCTCCCCGGCCACCCGGCCGTCCGCGAGGAACACCACCGCGTCGGCGTACGACGCGGCGACCGGGTCGTGCGTCACCATCACCACGGTCCGCCCGTGCACCCGCACCGCGTCCTGGAGCAGCCGCAGCACCTGCCGCGCGGCCCGGAGGTCCAGCGCGCCGGTCGGTTCGTCCGCGAAGACCACCCGGGGCTCGGCGACCAGCGCCCGCGCGATCGCCACGCGTTGCCGCTGGCCGCCGGAGAGCTGGTGCGGCCGGTGCCCGAGCCGGTCGCCGAGCCCGACCGAGGCGAGGATCTCCCGGGCCCGCCGCCGGTCCACTCGCCGCCCGGCCAGCTTCAGCGGCAGCACCGTGTTCTGCGCGACGGTCAGCGTCTCCAGCAGGTTGTACTCCTGGAAGACGAACCCGACCCGCCCGCGCCGGAACTTGGTCAGCTCCGTCTCCGTGCCGCCGGTCAGCTCCGTGCCGTCCACGCACACGACCCCGGCGTCCGGCCGGTCCAGGCCCGCCGCGCACCGCAACAGCGTCGACTTGCCCGAGCCGGACGGCCCCATCACCGCCGTGAAGGTGCCCTGTTCGAGGCCGAGTGTCACCCCGTCCAGCGCGGTCACCGCCCCGTCGCCGGTGCCGTACGTCTTGCTGACCTTGACCAGCCGCAACGCCTCGCGGGACATCGTCATCACCTTCCCCGACGGCACACCCTGTGCCTCGACCACGACGCTACGAGCGCGCCGGTCCGGACACAGTGGGCGCAGGGCCCGGATCCCGGGGTGTACTCAGCTACACCCCGGGGGCCGTCGTACCGTGCACCAGCACCACCTCCAGGGTGCGCGGGCCGTGCACCCCCTCCACCCGGTCCAGCTCGATGTCGCTGGTGGCCGAGGGGCCGGAGATCCAGGTCAACGGGCGGGCCGGAGCGAGCCGTTCGAGGGCCTGGGGCACCGAGGAGACCACCTGGCCGGGGACCCGGACGACACAGATGTGGTGGTCCGGCACGAGGGTGATCCGGCGGCGGCCCTGGTCGGGGGAGCCGTCCAGGACGAGGGTGCCGGTCTCGGCGACGGCGACGGCGCAGCCGGTGACGACACTGTCCACCCGGTCCAGGTCGGCCGCGGTGGCGTCGGCCAGGTCCGCGACCCGGGGGACGTCGGTCTCCGCCAGCCAGCCTTCGTCCAGCCCCGGCGGCACGACCACCGACGTGGACCCGCGCGCGGCGAGCAGCCCGGCGAGCACCGACGGCAGCTCGTCCCCGGCGCACCGGTGCACCAGGGCCCGGTAGTCCGCCAGGTTCTCCGCCAGCAGCTCCACCGTCTCCGTGACGCTCCGCGCCCCGTGCTCGCGCAGATAGTCCCGCTCGGGGGGTGCCTCCTCGCCCGGTACGTCGGCCAGCGCGCGCCGCACCCGGCCCAGAATCCGTTCCCTGCTGCTCACTTGGCTCCGTCCTTCCCGCCGCGGGTGCGCTGCCACCAGTCCCGGAACGGTTCGGCCGGCACCGCCGGCAGATCCCGCCCGGCGCTCCACGCCCGGCCCGGACCGGGCAGGGTGCGCGGATGGAACCGGCGGGTGCGCGACGCCAGCCGCTGCCCGGTGCGCAGCGCGCCCGGATGCGTGAACGCCCACTGCGCGGCCCGCATCGCCGCCCGCTCGGCCGCGTGCCCCTTCGCGGGCTTGAGTACCACCCGGTTGCCCTCGCGGACCGCCGGTCCGCCCTGCACCACCCGTTCCCGCAGGTGCACCAGCACCTCGGGGATGTCGATGGCGACCGGGCACACCTCGTAGCAGGCGCCGCACAGCGACGACGCGTACGGCAGGGAGGCGTCGATGTCGCTGCCGGTACCGCGCAGTTGCGGGCTGAGGATGGCGCCGATCGGGCCCGGGTACACCGACCCGTAGGCGTGCCCGCCGGCCCGCTCGTACACCGGGCAGACGTTCAGACAGGCCGAGCAGCGGATGCAGCGCAGCGCCTGGCGGCCGACCTCGTCGGCGAGGGTGTCGGTGCGGCCGTTGTCCAGCAGCACCAGGTGGAAGACGCGGGGGCCGTCGCCGTCGGTGGTGCCGGTCCACGTCGAGGTGTACGGGTTCATCCGCTCGGCGGTCGAGGAGCGGGGCAGGGTCTGGAGGAAGACCTCCAGGTCCTGCCAGGTCGGCACGATCTTCTCGATGCCGACCACCGAGATCAGCGTCTCGGGCAGGGTCAGGCACATCCGGCCGTTGCCCTCGGACTCCACCACCACCAGCGTGCCGGTGTCGGCGACCACGAAGTTGGCGCCGGAGATGCCGACCTTGGCGCGCAGGAACTTCTCCCGCAGGTGCAGCCGGGCCGCCTCGGCCAGTTCGGCGGGGGTGTCGGTCAGCCCCTCGGGGGCCGGCCGGCCCCACTCGCTCATCTCCCGCTGGAAGATCTCCCGGATCTCGCCCCGGTTGCGGTGGATGGCCGGGACCAGGATGTGCGAGGGCCGGTCCTTGCCCAACTGCACGATCAGCTCGGCGAGATCGGTCTCGTAGGCCCGGATGCCCTCGGCCTCCAGCGCCTCGTTGAGCCCGATCTCCTGGGTGGCCATCGACTTGACCTTGACGACCTCCGACTCGCCGGTCGCCTTGACCAGATCGGCGACGATCCGGTTGGCCTCGTCGGCGTCGGCGGCCCAGTGCACGACGCCGCCCGCCGCCGTCACCGACTCCTCCACCTGTTCCAGGTAGCGGTCCAGGTGGCGCAGCGTGTGGTCCTTGATCCGCTTCCCGGCCTCGCGCAGCTCGGCCCAGTCGGAGACCTCCGCGACGGCCTTGGCCCGCTTGGCCCGGATGGTGTGCGTGGCGTGCCGCAGATTGCCCCGCAGCGTCGTGTTCCGCACCGCCTCGTGCGCGGCCTTCGGGAAGGCCGGGTGGGCGGGCGGGGGAAATGCAGGCATCCCTACGAATGTGCCGCTCATGCCGCCGTTTCCTCCTCCGTACTGGCCAGGATCTCGGCGATGTGCACCGGCCGCATGCCGGTCCGCAGCCGGCTCATCGTCCCGCCGATGTGCATCAGACAGGAGTTGTCGGCCGCGCACAGCACCTCGGCGCCGGTCGACTCGGCGTTGCGCACCTTGTCGGTGCCCATCGCCAGCGACACGTCGGCGTTCTTCATGGCGAAGGTGCCGCCGAACCCGCAGCACTCCTCGGCGCCCGGCAGTTCCATCAGGTCGAGCCCCTTGACCGCCCGCAGCAGCGCCAGCGGCCGGTCGCCGAGCCCGAGGGAGCGCAGCCCGTGACAGGTCGGGTGGTACGTCACCGTGTGCGGGTAGTACGCCCCGACGTCCGTCACCCCCAGCACGTCCACCAGGAACTCGGTCAGCTCGTACGTCTTCGGCACCACCGGCGCCAGGGTGGCCGCGAGGGTGTCCCCGCGCCCCTCGGACCGGGCCCGCTCACCCATCCGCGGATACAGCTCGCGCACCATCGCCCCGCAGGAGCCGGACGGCGTCACGATCGCCTCGTACTGGCCGAAGACCTCGGAGAAGTGCCGGGCCAGCGGCTCCGCCTCGTGCCGGTAACCGGTGTTGTAGTGCGCCTGCCCGCAGCAGGTCTGACCGGCCGGGAAGTCGACCTCGACGCCCAGCCTGGTCAGCAGTTTCACCACCGCGCGCCCGGTATCGGGATAGAGCGTGTCGTTGACGCAGGTCAGGAACAAAGCGACACGCATCGCGGCTCCTTGCTGTTGATCATCGGATGAAAGAAGGGTAGTGCGGTGGCCGGGAGCCGGGACAGACCCCGGTCACCGCTCGGCGAGTCGGGACGCGGCGGCCCGCCAGCGGGCGCCGTCCCCGCGCGGCTCGTAGCGGACCGGCCGCTGGGTGCGGACCAGCAGGTCCCGCATCCCGGCCAGGTCGCCGACCAGCCCGCCCGCGCGGGCCTGCACGAGGACGTTGCCGAGCGCGGCGGCCTCCGCCGGGCCGGCCACCACCGGCAGCCCGCAGGCGTCGGCGGTCAGCTGGCACAGCAGCGCGTTGCGCGCCCCGCCGCCCACGATGTGCACGACGTCCACCGGATGCCCGGCGAGCCGCTGCGCGTCCTCGACCGCTCCCCGGTGGGCCAGCGCGAGGGAGTCCAGGATGCACCGGGTGATCTCGGCGGGCGTGCCCGGCACCGGCTGCCCCAAGGCCCGGCACGCCGCGGCGATCCGCTCCGGCATCCGGCCCGGCGCGAGGAACGCCGCGTCCCCCGCGTCCACCACCGACCGCAGCTCGGGCACCTCGCCGGCCGCCCGCAGCAGCTCGCCCAGGTCCGGGGTGCCCCAGGCCCGTACGCACTCCTGGAGCAGCCACAGCCCCATGATGTTGCGCAGATAGCGGACCGTGCCGTCCAGGCCCAGCTCATTGGTGAAGTTGGCGGCCCGGCTCTCCTCGGTCAGCACCGGCGCGGTCAGCTCCAGACCGGCCAGTGACCAGGTGCCGGTGCAGATGTACGCGAACCGCTGGTCCGTCGCCGGCACCGCGGCCACCGCGGAGGCGGTGTCGTGCGAACCGACCGCCGTGACCGGCACCGGCCCGGTCAGTCCCGTCTCCTCCAGCACCGCCGGCCGCAGCAGCCCCGCCGGATCCCCGGGCAGCCGCAGCGGCGGGAACAGCCCGAGGTCGACGCCCAGCCGCTCGGCCACGTCGTGCGCCCAGTCCCGGGTGCGCGGGTCGATCAGCTGGGTGGTGGAGGCGTTGGTCAGCTCGGTGCCCTGCTCACCCGTCAGCCAGTACGTCAGCAGATCGGGGATGAGCAACGCCCGCCGCGCCTGCGCCAGTTGGGCAGTCGACCGAGCGGCCGTCAACTGGTACAGCGTGTTGAACGGCGCGTACTGGAGCCCGGTCGCCGCGTACAGCTCGGCGGCCGGCACCGTCGCCCACACCTTCTCCGCCACGCCCTCGGTACGGGCGTCGCGGTAGTGCACCGGGTTGCCGAGCAGCGCCCCGTCCGCGTCCAGCAGCCCGTAGTCCACCGCCCAGCTGTCCACGCCCACGGACGCCACCTGCCCGGCCGCCCGCAGCCCGTCAAGCACCCCGGCGTACAGCCCCAGCACGTCCCAGCGCAGCCCCTCGGGAAGGCGCACCGGCCGGTTGGGGAACCGGTGCGCCTCGGTCAGCTCCAGGGTGCCGGGGCCGACGCGGCCGACCATGACGCGCCCACTGGACGCGCCGAGGTCGACCGCGGCGTACGAGGTCAGGTCCGTGCTCATCGCAGGAACGCGGCGGCGACGCCGGCGTCGACCGGGACGTGCAGGCCGGTGGTGTGCGTGAGGTCACCGCCGGTCAGCGCGAACACGGCGTTCGCCACGTGCTCCGGGAGCACCTCGCGCTTGAGCAGCGTGCGCTGGGCGTAGAACTCGCCGAGCTTCTCCTCCGGCACCCCGTAGACGGCGGCCCGCTTGGCGCCCCAGCCGCCCGCGAAGATGCCCGAACCCCGCACCACACCATCGGGGTTGACCCCGTTGACCCGGATGCCGTGCTCGCCCAGCTCGGCCGCGAGCAGGCGCACCTGGTGCGCCTGGTCGGCCTTGGTGGCGGAGTAGGCGATGTTGTTCGGACCGGCGAAGACGGCGTTCTTCGAGGCGATGTAGACGATGTCGCCGCCGAGTTCCTGCGCGATCATCACCCGGGCCGCCTCCCGCGACACCAGGAACGACCCGCGGGCCATGATGTCGTGCTGGAGGTCCCAGTCCTTGGCGGAGGTCTCCAGCAGCGGCTTGGAGATGGAGATGCCGGCATTGTTCACGACCAGGTCGACCCCGCCGAACGCGAGCACCGCGGCCCGGAACGAGGCGGCGATCTGCTCCTCGTCGGTCACGTCGACGGTCACCGCGACGGCCTTGTCCGGCCCGCCCAGCTCCTCGGCGACGGCGGCCGCGTTGTCCCCGTTCAGATCCGCTACGACGACACAGGCGCCCTCGGCCACCAGCCGCTCGGCGATCGCCCGGCCGATCCCGCTGCCCGCGCCGGTCACCAGCGCGACCCGGGTGGCCAGCGGCTTGGGCTTCGGCATCCGCTGGAGCTTGGCCTCCTCCAGGGCCCAGTACTCGATCCGGAACTTCTCCGACTCCTCGATCGGCGCGTACGTCGAGACCGCCTCGGCGCCCCGCATCACATTGATGGCGTTGACGTAGAACTCGCCCGCCACCCGCGCCGTCTGCTTGTCCTTGCCGAAGGAGAACATGCCCACGCCCGGCACCAGCACGATCGCCGGGTCGGCGCCGCGCATCGCGGGGGAGTCCGGCTCGGCGTGCCGCTGGTAGTAGGCGGCGTACTCCTCGCGGTATTCGGTGTGCAGCTCCTTCAGCCGCGCGATCGCGTCCTCAAGCGGCGCGTCCGGCGCCACGTCCAGGACCAGCGGGCGGACCTTGGTGCGCAGGAAGTGGTCCGGGCAGGACGTACCGAGCGCGGCGAGCCGCGGGTGCTCGGCGCGGGAGACGAAGTCCAGCACCACGTCGGCGTCGGTGAAGTGGCCGACCTGCGGCCGGTCCTGCGAGGCGACGGCCCGGACGTACGGCGCGAGGGCGGCGGCCCGCTCCCGCCGCTCGGCCTCGGGCAGCGGCGCGTACTCCTCGACGACGGGCCCGAACGGCTCGGCCTTCCCCCGCTCCGCGAGGAACTTCTCGGCGGTCCGGATGATGTGCAGCGAGTTGCGCTCGCACTCCTCGGAGGTGTCACCCCACGCGGTGATGCCGTGTCCGCCGAGCACACAGCCGATCGCCTGCGGGTTGGCCTCCTTCACCGCCGCGATGTCCAGCCCGAGCTGGAAACCGGGCCGGCGCCACGGCACCCACACCACGGTGTCGCCGAAGCACTCGGCGGTCAGCTTCTCGCCGTCCGCCGCGCAGGCCAGCGCGATCCCGGAGTCGGGGTGCAGATGGTCCACGTGCGCGGCCTCGACCAGCCCGTGCATGGCGGTGTCGATGGACGGCGCGGCCCCGCCCTTGCCGTGCAGGCAGTAGTCGAACGCGGCGACCATCTCGTCCTCGCGCGCGACGCCCGGGTAGACGTCCTTGAGTGCCCGCATCCGGTCCAGCCGCAGCACCGCGAGCCCGGCCTCGGTCAGCGTCCCGAGGTCACCACCCGACCCCTTGACCCACATCAGCTCCACCTCACCCCCGGTGACGGGATCGGTCTCGGTGCCCTTGGCGGAGGCGTTGCCCCCGGCGTAGTTGGTGTTACGGGCGTCGGAGCCGAGCCGATGGGAACGAGCGATCAGTGCGGAGGCTTCGGGGTGGGATGCCATGCTGTCCAGTCCTTTTCACACGAGGGAGATGTATCCGAAGGGGCGCGGGGAACTGCGCGACCAGCCACACTCGGCCCGCAGCCCGCGAATCACAGAACCCGGCAATCGCTTACGCGCCCCACCCCGCCTGCTCCCCACCGACCCGCTCAGCGACAACCTGCTCCGCCCACCCCGACGCCTTGTAAGCCTTCAGGGGCTCGGGGTCCAGCCCCATCTCCTCCCGCACCTCACGAAGCAACGGCCGCACATCCGTGTTGTACGCGTCCATCAGCACCGCGTTGGCCTCCAGCACATCCCCGGAAACCTGCGCCGCGGCCAGCGCCTCGCCGTCGACGAGCAGCGCCTTCGCCGTGGCCTCCTGCACGTTCATCACCGACCGGATGATCGCCGGGATCTTCGCCTCGATGTTGTGGCACTGGTCCAGCATGAACGCCACATCCGCCGAGAACCCCCCGCCCCGCACCACCTCGTACATGATCCGGAACAGCTGGAACGGATCGGCCGCCCCGACCATCAGGTCGTCGTCCGCGTAGAACCGCGAGTTGAAGTCGAACCCGCCGAGCTTCCCCTCCCGCAGCAGCGTCGCGACGATGAACTCGATGTTGGTGCCCGGCGCGTGGTGCCCGGTGTCGACGACGACCTGCGCCTTGTCGCCCAGCTTCAGGCAGTGCGCGTACGCCGTGCCCCAGTCCGGCACGTCCGTGGCGTAGAACGCCGGCTCGAAGAACTTGTACTCGAGCAGCATCCGCTGGTCGTCGCCGAGCCGCCCGTACACCTCGGCCAGCGCCTCGGCCAGCCGGTCCTGCCGGCCGCGGATGTCGTCCTGACCGGGGTAGTTGGTCCCGTCGGCGAACCACAGCTTCAGGTCCTTGGAACCCGTCGCGTCCATGATGTCGACGCACTCCAGCAGATGGTCCACCGCCTTGCGGCGCACCGCCGAGTCCGGGTGGCAGACACTGCCCAGCTTGTAGGCGTCGTCCTGGAAGGTGTTGGAGTTGATCGCGCCGACCTTCACCCCGCGCTTCTCGGCGTACTCGGCCAGCGCGGCGAAGTCGTCGACCCGGTCCCAGGGGATGTGCAGCGCGACGGTCGGCGCCACCCCGGTGAACTCATGGACCTTCGCGGCGTCGTCGAGTTTTTCGAACGGGGAGCGCGGCACACCGGCCTGCGCGAACACCTTGAACCTGGTGCCCGAGTTCCCGTACGCCCACGACGGCGTCTCGACTGCCTGGGTCTTCAGCGCGGCCTTCACCGCGGCGAGCTCGGTCACGTCGGCTCCTGACGTCGGGTCGCACCGTGCTGCGTACGACCATGTATGAAACGATTCAGAACGCGAAGCTATGAGGCCGCCGAAGGGGTGTCAAGCCTTCTGGCCAAGCCGGATCCCCGTGATCCTGTCGTGACCTTCGGCTATCGAAAGTTTTTCGACCCGGACCCATTGACGTGACATGCCCCACCTGCCTAACGTCCCGGCAACCCAGTTGAAACCTTTCACGACGCCGTGAGGGCCGTCCCGCCGGCGTCGTCGAGGAGCCCCCATGACCCACCCGTCGTCCGATACGGGTCCGGCCCCGGTTCTCGCCCTGAAGGACGTGTCCAAGTCCTTCGGCGCGGTCCGTGCCCTGCGGGACGTCTCCCTGGAGCTGTTCCCCGGGGAGGTGCACGCCCTCGCCGGTGAGAACGGCGCGGGCAAGTCCACCCTGATCAAGACGCTCGCCGGAGTGCACCGTCCCGACGCCGGCCAGGTGCTGCTCGACGGTGAACCCGTCGTCTTCCACGGCCCCGGCGACGCCCGCGATGCCGGCATCGCCGTCATCTACCAGGAGCCGACCCTCTTTCCCGACCTGTCGATCGCCGAGAACATCTTCATGGGCCGCCAGCCGCGGCGCGCGCTCGGCCGGATCGACCACAAGGCCACCCACGCCGTCACGGCCGACCTGATGCGCCGCCTCGGCGTCGACCTCGACCCGGACCGCCCGGCGCGCGGTCTGTCCATCGCCGACCAGCAGATCGTGGAGATCGCCAAGGCGCTCTCCTTCGACGCCCGTGTCCTGATCATGGACGAGCCGACCGCCGCCCTCACCGGCAGCGAGGTGGCCCGCCTCTTCGGGGTCGTGCGCACCCTGCGCGAGGAGGGCGCGGCGGTACTTTTCATCTCCCACCGCCTGGAGGAGATCTTCCAGATCTGCCGCCGGGTGACCACGCTGCGCGACGGCGCCTGGATCTCCAGCGAACTGCTCGACGGCATGACCGAGGACGACCTGGTGCGCCGGATGGTCGGCCGCGATCTGGACGAGCTGTACCCCAAGCAGGAGGTCACCCCCGGCGAGGTCGCGCTCAGCGTGCGCCGGCTGACCCGCGAGGGCGTCTTCACCGACGTCTCCTTCGAGGTGCGGCGCGGCGAGATCGTCGGCCTGGCCGGACTGGTCGGCGCCGGACGCACCGAGGTGGCCCGCGCGGTGTTCGGCGTGGACCGCTGGGACGCCGGTGAGGTCGAGGTGGACGGCAAGTCGCTGGTGAACGGCGCGCCGTCCACGGCCATGGCCGCCGGCCTCGCCCTGGTCCCCGAGGACCGGCGCGCCCAGGGCCTGGTGATGGACATGTCCATCGAGCGGAACATCGGCCTCACCGGACTCCGTACCACCGTGAAGGCCGGCCTGGTGGACCGCGGCGCCGAGCGCAGCCGGTCCCTGGACTGGGCGGTCAGGCTCCAGGTGAAGTACGCCCGGATCGCGGACACCGTCAACACCCTGTCCGGCGGCAACCAGCAGAAGGTGGTGCTCGCCAAGTGGCTCGCCACCGGCCCCAAGGTACTGATCGTCGACGAGCCCACCCGCGGCATCGACGTCGGCACCAAGGCCGAGGTGCACCGGCTGCTGAGCCAACTGGCCGCCGACGGCGTCGCCGTCCTGATGATCTCCTCCGACCTGCCGGAGGTGCTCGGCATGGCCGACCGGGTGCTCGTGATGCACGAGGGCCGGCTGACCGCCGAGATCTCCCGCGCCGACGCCACCGAGGAAACCGTGATGGCCGCAGCCACCGGGAGGGCCGCCGCATGACCGTCGTCACCAGGGCCGCGCCCACGTCCCCGGGCAGCACCGGGCCGGCCGGCCGTACCGCCCCGATC
>NZ_JBQOUX010000019.1:19119-92757 GCF_052216785.1 Streptomyces sp. JW3
GCAAGGCCCGCCGTTTCCGTGTCCCCGGGCAGCACCGGGCGGGCCGGCCGTACCGCCCCGATCGCAAGGCCCGCCGTTTCCGTGTCCCCGGGCAGCACCGGGCGGGCCGGCCGTACCGCCCCGATCGCAAGGCCCGCCGTCCCCGTGTCCCCGCGTACCGCGGGCAGTGCCCACCGCGGGACCTCGAACGCCGGCGCCGCCGCTGCGGTGACCGGGCGCACCACCACCAGGCCCGCCGTCCCCCGGCCCGCGTGCTCCGCCGGGACGGCCGCTCCCATGACCTCCACCGGAAGGGCCACCGCCCCCGTGTCCCCGCGTACCACCGGGAGGGCCGCCGCATGACGGTGACCGCGCCCGACAAGAGCCCCGTCGCCGAGCTGCCCAAGGCCGGCGCCACCCGGCTGGTCGACCGCGTCTTCAAGATGCGCGAGCTGGCCATCCTGGTCGTCTTCCTGGTGATGATCGCCATCACCCAGGCCGGCAACAGCGAGTTCCTGTCCGAACAGGGCATCAAGGACCTGCTGCTCAACGCGACCATCCTGGTGCTGGTGGCCACCGGCCAGTCGCTGGTCGTCATCACCCGCAACGTCGACCTGTCGGTCGGCTCCACCCTCGGCATCAGCGCCTTCGCGGCCGGCACCTATCTGCAAGGCGGTGGCAACGCTGTCATCGCCGTCGTCCTCGCCGTCCTCATGGGCGTCGGCTTCGGCCTGCTCAACGGTCTGCTGGTCAGCCTCGGCCAGGTACCCGCGCTGGTCGTCACGCTCGGCACGCTGTACATCATCCGCGGCATCGACTCCATCTGGGTCGGCTCCCGCCAGATCACCGCGGCCGACCTGCCCGGCGGCTTCGTCGACTTCGGCGCCGGCGGCATCTCCGCGGTGCCCTACCTCGCGCTGATCGCCCTGGTGGTCGTGGTGGCAACGGCGTACTACCTCAAGCAGTTCGGCAGCGGACGCGAGCTGTACGCGCTCGGCTCCAACCCGGAGGCCGCCCGGCTGGCCGGCATCCCGGTGCGCAAGCGCATCCTGGCCGCCTACACCTTCTGCGGCGCCCTCGCGGGCCTCGCGGGCGCCCTGTACCTGGCCCGGTTCGGCAACGTCGACTCCGGCACCGGCAACGGCTACGAACTCACCGTGGTCAGCGCGGTCGTGGTCGGCGGCGTCGTCTTCACCGGCGGCTCCGGCAGCGTCTACGGCGCCGCCCTCGGCGCCCTGCTGCTGACCAGCATCAACAGCGTGCTGCCCGCCCTCGGGGTCAGCTCGGTCTGGGTGATGGCGATCAACGGCATCCTGCTCATCCTCGCCATCGCGGTCGACCGGATCGTCGCCCTGCGGGTGGCGACCGCCCTGAAGAAGAGGAACGCCCGCCATGGCTGACTCGTCCCTCACGCGCGCCGTCCGCTGGGACACCGTCGTCGGCGCCCTGCTCGTCGTGGTCGTCCTGCTGTCCTTCGGTTTCGTCGACGGCTTCGGCAACTCGCTGAACCTGTCGTTCCTGATCGGCAACACCCTGCCGATCGCCCTGATCGCGCTGCCGATGACGCTGCTCGTGGTGGCCGGCGAGATCGACCTCTCCGTCGCCTCCACGGCCGGGCTGTCCGGCGCGGTGATGGGCGCGCTGTGGAACCAGGGCCTGACCATCGAGACGATCATCCCGATCTGCCTGGTCCTCGGCGTGCTCTGCGGCCTGGTCAACGGCCTGCTGGTGACCCGGCTCGGGTTGCCGTCGCTGGCCGTCACCATCGGCACCATGGCCGCCTACCGGGGCATCGCGCAGATCGTGCTCGGCTCCGACGCGGTCACCGACTTCCCCTCCCAGTACCTGGACTTCGCGGCCGGCCGGATCGGCGACACCTTCATCCCGTACGCCCTGCTGCCCTTCCTGGTGCTGCTGGCCATCGCCGTGGTCGCGCTGCACGCCACCCCGTTCGGCCGGGCGCTGTTCGCCATCGGCGCCAGCGAGGAGGCCGCCCGGTTCGCCGGCATCCGGGTCAAGCGGCAGAAGCTGCTGCTGTTCACCCTCACCGGCCTGCTGTCCTCCCTCACCGGCATCTTCTGGGCCCTGCACTACGCCAGCGCCCGCTACGACAACGCCACCGGCCTGGAACTCTCCGTCGTCGCCGCCGTCCTGCTCGGCGGCATCGACTTCGACGGCGGCAAGGGCACTCTCGGCGGCGCGATCGCCGGTGTGTTCCTGCTCGGCGCGCTCCAGAACGTGATGAGCCTGAAGGACGTCTCCGCCCAGTCGCAGATCGTCGTCACCGGCGTCCTGCTCGTCCTGTCCGTACTCGGCCCCCGGGTCGCACGCCAGATCGCCGTCGCGCGGGCCGGACGCCGAGCCGCCTCGGCGCCACCCCTGTCGAAGACGCCAGCCCCCACGTCGTGAACACCCCCGTTCCAAGGACTAAGGACCCCGCCATGCGCAAGTCGTCGATCCGCCGTACCTGTGCGGCCCTGGCCGCCGTCACCTCCCTCGCCCTCGCGGTCACCGCCTGCGGCGGCACCACCAAGAAGGACGTCGCCGACGAGGGCGGCTCGGCCGCCGCGGCCGGCAAGGCCGACCCGAACGCCGCCACCAAGAAGGGCCTGACCGTCGGCTTCCTGCCCAAGCAGGTCAACAACCCCTACTTCACCGTCGCCGACAAGGGCGGCGAGAAGGCCCTGAAGGAGCTCGGCTCCAGCTACAAGGAGGTCGGCACCTCCAGCGGCACCGACACCGCCGGCCAGGTCTCCTACGTCAACACGCTCACCCAGCAGCAGGTCGACGCGATGGCCGTCTCCGCGCAGGACCCGGGCGCCCTGTGCACGGCGCTCAAGCAGGCCATGAAGAACGACATCAAGGTCGTCACCTACGACTCGGACGCCAACCCCGAGTGCCGCAACGCCTTCATCTCCCAGGCGTCCGCCGACGACCTCGGCCGCACCCAGGTGCAGCTGCTCGCCGACCAGATCGGGGGCAAGGGCGAGATCGCGATCCTGTCCGCCGCGCAGACCGCGACGAACCAGAACGCCTGGATCGAGATCATGAAGGACGAGCTGAAGGACCCGAAGTACAAGGACATCAAGCTGGTCAAGGTCGCCTACGGGGACGACGACGCGCAGAAGTCGTTCCAGCAGACCCAGGGCCTGCTCCAGGAGCACCCCGACATCAAGGGGATCATCTCCCCGACCACCGTCGGCATCAAGGCCGCCGCCCAGTACCTGTCCGGCTCCAAGTACAAGGGCAAGGTCAAGCTGACCGGCCTCGGCACCCCCAACGACATGCGCAAGTACGTCAAGAACGGCACCGTCGACGAGTTCGAGCTGTGGGACCCGGCGAAGCTCGGCGAGCTGGCCGCCCGCACCGCCGTCGCCCTGTCCTCGGGCCAGATCACCGGCAAGGAGGGCGAGACCTTCAAGGCAGGTGACATGGGCGAGTACACCATCGGCGCGGACGGCGTGATCAGCCTCGGCAAGCCGACCGTGTTCAACGCCGAGAACATCGACCAGTACAACTTCTGACAGCTCGTCAGTTCCGTTGGGAGGAGCGGTACTTCATGCAGCGCGTCTGTTTCCTGCTCAAGGTCCGCAAGGACAAGCTCGCCGAGTACCGCGAACGCCACGCCGCCGTGTGGCCGGAGATGCAGGACGCTCTCTCGGCCACCGGCTGGCACAACTACTCCCTCTTCCTGAGAGACGACGGCCTGCTGGTCGGCTATCTGGAGACCGAGGACTTCGCGGCCGCCCAGGCCGGTATGGAGGCCACCGAGGTCAACGCCCGCTGGCAGGCGGAGATGGCCCCGTTCTTCGAGTCCCTCGACGGCGCCCGCCCGGACGAGGCGATGCGCCCGCTCACCGAAGTGTTCCACCTCGCCTGACCCTCCCCCCCCACCCCCGGAGCCCCGCATGAGACGACGCACCCTGCTGGCCGGTGCCCTCGCGGCCCCCGTCCTCACCAGCACCGGAACCGCCCACGCAGCCACCCCCGGTCCCTCCGTCACCCGCACCGGCACCACCACACTCGACCCCCAGGCCCTCTACTTCGTCTCCTACGACGGCCTGGTCAACAACAACTCCTTCCAGAAGAACGCCCTGCTCACCTACAAGGGCCACCAGTACGCGGCCTGGTACACCGCCGACCGGAACGCGGTCGTCGCCCGCCGCGCCCTGCCCGGCGGCCCCTGGGAGACCGTCCGCATCGGCCACACCCTGCGCTACGACGACTCCCACAACGTCATCAGCATGGGTGTCTCCCGCACCGACGGCCGCCTCCACCTCAACCTGGACTCGCACAGCGACGGCTTCACCTACGTCAAGTCCGCCGCCGGACTCCTGGACGCCCCGGCCACCACCAGCTGGACCGCGAGCCGCTTCGGCACCCCGGGGTCCACCCTCGACGGCCTCGCCCTCACCAGCCAGTTCACCTACCCGCAGTTCGTCGCCACCCCCGAGGGCCGGCTCCAGCTCAGTTACCGGGCCGGCGTCTCCGGCAACGGCCGCAACGCGCTGGCCGAGTACGACGGCACCAAGTGGACCGCGCTGGGGGAGTGGAGCGCCTCGACCGGCACCTACACCAGCGAGCACGGCAGCTCCACCGCCCGCAACATGTACCTGCACGGCATCGACTACGACCGGCGCGGCCGGCTGCACGCCTTCTTCACCTGGCGCGAGCAGAACGCCGCCGTGATGTGCTCACCGGGCGGCCTCACCAACCACGACACCGGCTATGTGTACTCCGACGACCGGGGCCGCACCTGGCGCAACGACGCGGGGACGGTCGTCGGCACCACCGGCAGCGGCGACCTGGTCTCCGTCACCGACCCCGGCCTGGTCGTGGACCCGCTCAATCCCGACCACTCGCTGATGAACCAGGAGAGCCAGGCCACCGACTCGGCCGGCCGGCCGCACGCGGTCATCTCCTACGTGCCCGGCCGCTTCGGCCAGTGCACCACCGCCTACGCCGCCGACCGCGTTGCCCACGGCCGCGCCTTCCACCTGCGCAAAACCGCCGCCGGCAACTGGCAGAAGACCGAGATCCCGGTCCCGCTGAACTCCAGCCAGCGCACCCGGCTGCTCCTCGACCGCTACGACAACGCCTACGCGGTCCTCCCGTACGGCCGGATCGCCGCCACCTCCACGGCCTCCGGACACACCGACTGGCGACTCCTCTTCGACGGCGCGGACCTGAACGCCTTCGGCGAGGTCCTCGTCGACGAGACCCGGCTGACCCAGGACGGCGTGCTCTCCGTCCTCTACCAGGAGCGGTCCACCGGCACCACGCCCTCGCCGCTGCGCGTCGCCGACTTCCGGCTGCCCGTGTGACGTCCCGCCCGCCCGGGGCGGCGACGGTAGTGTGAAGGTCTTCCGGCCGCCGCCCCGCGTCCCCCGCGCGTTCCCCTAGTTCGACCCTGGAGGTCCCTCCCCGATGGCCCAGTCGGTGGGTATCAAGGACGTCGCCCGTGCCGCCGGAGTCTCCGTGGGCACGGTCTCGAACGTCATCAACCGCCCGGACACCGTCGCCACCGAGACCCGGGCGCGCGTGCTCTCGGCGATCGACCGGCTCGGCTACGTCCGCAGCGAGTCCGCGCGCCAACTGCGGGCCGGCCGCAGCCGCATCATGGGCCTGCTCGTCCTCGACATGGGCAACCCCTTCTTCGTCGACGTCGCCCGCGGCGCCGAACGCGCCGCCCGCGACGCCGGGCTCGGCGTGATGGTCTGCAACAGCGCCCAGAACCCCGGCGAGGAGGCCGAGTACCTCTCCCTCTTCGCCGAACAGCGGGTGCGCGGCGTGCTGCTCACCCCGGCCGAGGCCACCGGCCGCAACATCGACACCTTCCGGCGGCACAACATCCCCTTCGTCCTGGTCGACCGGGTCGCCGAGGGCACCACCGAGTGCTCCGTCTCGGTCGACGACATCGCGGGCGGCGCGCTGGCCGTGCGCCACCTCGCCGACGCCGGACACCGCTCCATCGCCTACGTCAGCGGTCCGCCCGGCCTCAACCAGGTCCGCGACCGCCGCACCGGCGCGCTGCGCGCCCTCACCGAGGCCGGTCTCGGCCCGGACGCGCTGCGCGAACTGCCCACCGAACGGCTCGACGTCGCCGCCGGGCGGGACGCCGGCGCCCGCCTGCTCGGCCTCGCCGACCGGCCCACCGCCGTGTTCTGCGCCAACGACCTGCTCGCCCTCGGCGTCCTGCAGGCCATGTACGCGGCGGGCGTCCAGGTCCCCGACGACCTCGCCATCGTCGGCTACGACGACATCGAGTTCGCCGCCGCCGCGGCCGTTCCCCTCACCTCGGTGCGGCAGCCCGCCCAGACCATGGGCGCCCTCGCCGCCGACCTGCTCCTGGAGGAGACCGAGGCGGCGGCGACCGGCGCGCCGCACCAGCACCGCAAGGTCGTCCTCCAGCCGGAACTGGTGGTGCGCCGCTCCAGCCTCGCCGCCCGCTGACCGTCCGCCGCGCGAGGATCTCCGTATCCCGGGGGCGGCGGCCGCAGGACCCTGTGCTCAACTGGGAACCGATCGTCAATCCGTATGCCCCAGCAGACCGGGAGTCCTCGTTGAGCGTCAGCTACCGCCAGCCCGGCGTCGTCCTCACCGACCGCCGCTTCACCGTCCCCCTCGACCACGCCGACCCCGGCGGGGAGACGATCGAGCTGTACGCCCGTGAGGTCGTCGCGAGCGACAAGGCGGACCGGGACCTGCCCTGGCTGCTCTACCTCCAGGGCGGCCCCGGCTTCGGGGCGAATCGTTTCATCGGCCGGCCCGCCTGGCTCGGCCGGGCCCTGAAGGAGTACCGCGTCCTCCTCCTCGACCAGCGCGGCACCGGCGCCTCCACCCCCGCCAACCGGCAGACCCTCCCGCTGCGCGGCGGCCCCGCCGCACAGGCCGACCACCTCACCCGCTTCCGTACCGACTCCATCGTCCGGGACTGCGAGGCGATCCGCCCCCAGGTCACCGGCGGCGCCCCCTGGACCGTCCTCGGCCAGAGCTTCGGCGGCTTCTGCACGGTCGCCTACCTGTCGCTGGCCCCCGAGGGCCTGGCCGCCGCCCTGATCACCGGCGGACTGCCGTCGCTCGACGCGCACGCCGACGACGTCTACCGGGCCGCCTACCCGCGCATCGAGCGCAAGGTCGCCGCCCACTACGCCCGCTACCCCCAGGACGTCGAACGCGCCCGCCGCATCGCCGACCACCTCCTCACCCACGACGTGGTGCTGCCCGGCGGCTACCGGTTCACCGTCGAGGCGTTCCAGTCGCTGGGCATCATGCTCGGCGGCGGCGAGGGCAGCCACCGCCTGCACTTCCTGCTGGAGGACGCCTTCGTCCCCACCCCCGGCGGCGCCGAACTCTCCGACGCCTTCCAGGAACAGGTCCAGGGCCTGCTGTCGTTCGCGGCCAACCCGCTGTACGCCGTGCTGCACGAGGTGATCTACGCCCAGGACGCCCGCCCCACGAACTGGTCCGCCGAGCGGGTCCGCGCCGAGTTCCCGCGCTTCGACGCGGCCAAGGCCCTCGCGGGCGACGAGCCGCTGATGTTCACCGGTGAGACCATCCACCCCTGGATGTTCGACTGCGACCCGGCCCTGCGCCCGCTGCGCGAGACCGCGGATCTGCTCGCCACCCGCACCGACTGGACGCCCCTCTACGACCCCGCCCGGCTCGCCGCCAATGAGGTGCCGGTCGCCGCCGCCGTCTACCACGACGACATGTACGTCGACACCGGCCACGCCCTGGCCACCGCGCGCGCCGTCCGCGGGCTGCGCACCTGGGTCACCGACGAGTTCGAGCACGACGGCGTCCGGGCCGGCGGCCCCCGCGTCCTGGACCGGCTGCTCGCCCTCGCCCGCGACGAGGCGTGATCCGCGACGAGGCGTGATCCGCGACGAGGCGTGATCCGGGGCGAGGAGTGCTCCGGGCGTGGTGTGCTCCGGGGGTGTGATCCGGGCAAGGCGCGATCCGGGGCGCGCTGTCAGTGGGCCCGGCTAGTCTGCGGAGCATGACCGAGCCGACGACGACTGACGCGCGACTGGAGCCCATGCCCGGCGACTGGCGGCGCGCCCTCGCCGTCGTGGCCCACCCGGACGACCTGGAGTACGGCTGCTCGGCGGCGATCGCCGCCTGGACCGACGCGGGCCGCGAGGTCGCCTATGTCCTCGCCACCCGCGGCGAGGCGGGCATCGACACCCTGCCGCCCGCCGAGTGCGCCCCGCTGCGCGAGCGCGAGCAGCGGGCCAGCGCCGCCGTGGTGGGCGTGACGGAGGTGGAGTTCCTCGACCACCGGGACGGCGTCGTCGAGTACGGCCCCGCGCTGCGCCGGGACATCGCCGCCGCGATCCGCCGGCACCGGCCCGAACTGGTCGTCACCCTCAACCACCACGAGGAGATCCTCGGCGGGACGTACTGGAACACCCCGGACCACGTGGCCGTCGGCCGGGCCACGCTGGACGCGGTGGCCGACGCCGGCAACCGCTGGATCTTCCCCGAGCTGACCGACGCGGGCCTGGAACCGTGGCAAGGGGTCCGCTGGATCGCCGTCGCCGGTTCCGACACCCCGACCCACGCGGTGGACGCCACGGACGGCCTGGAGCGCGCGGTCCGCTCCCTGCTCGAACACCGCACGTACATTGAGGCGTTGACCGACCAGGACCCGGAGGAATACGTGCGCGGATTCCTGCTGCCGTACGCGCGGGAGGTCGGACAGCGGTTCGGCGGCCGGCCGGCGGTCGCGTTCCAGGTGTTCGCCCGATGACCGGCGCGGACACCCCGGAGCACCTCGCCCGCCGGTTCGAGGAGCACCGCGGGCGGCTCGGCGCGGTGGCCTACCGCATGCTCGGCTCACTGGCCGAGGCGGAGGACGCCGTGCAAGAGACCTGGCTGCGCCTGGCCCGCACCGGCGCCGACGGCATCGGCAACCTGGGCGGCTGGCTGACCACCGTCACCGGCCGCGTCTGCCTGGACATGCTGCGCTCCCGCGCCGCCCGCCGCGAGGAGCCGATGGCCGAGGACGGCGGTGCGTTCGTGCCGGACCCGGTGCTCGGGCCGCTGCCGGCCGGCGACCCGGAGCAGCAGGCGCTGCACGCCGACTCGGTGGGCCTGGCGCTGCTGGTGGTCCTGGAGACCCTGGAGCCCGCCGAGCGGCTGGCGTTCGTGCTGCACGACATGTTCGCCGTGCCGTTCGACGACATCGCCGCGGTCGTCGAGCGCACCCCGGCCGCCACCCGGCAACTGGCCAGCCGGGCCCGCCGCCGGGCCCGGGCCGCGGCCCCCGGCGCCGACCCCGACCTCGGCCGGCAGCGCAAGGCGCTGGAGGCGTTCATGGCCGCCAGCCGGGCCGGGGACCTGGAGGCGCTGGTCGCCGTCCTGCATCCGGACGTCGTGCTGCGGGCGGACGCCGGCGCCTCCCTCTCCCGGCTGGTGCGCGGCGCCCGGACGGTGGCCGAACAGGCCAGGTCGTTCCGCCAGGACGCCCTTGAGACCCGTTTCCTGCTGGTCAACGGCGCGGTCGGAGTACTGGCCCGGCGGGCCGGACAGCCACTGTCGCTGCTGACCGTCACCGTCGTCGACGACCGGATCACCGAGCTGTACATCCTGGCCGACACCGACCGCCTCGACCGCCTGGAGCTGACCGCCGCATAATCCGACCGGCGTCGAACGAATGTTCCGTATGCTGGCCGCCATGCGGAACGACACGGCCGAGCGGCCGTCCCTCGGGGAACTGCGAGGCGACTGCGCCCGGTGCTTCGGCCTGTGCTGCGTCGCCCTGCCGTTCGCCGCCTCGGCCGACTTCGCCCTCGACAAGGAGGCCGGCCGGCCCTGCCCGAACCTCGCCGCCGACCACCGCTGCAGCATCCACGACCGGCTGCGGCAGCGCGGCTTCACCGGCTGCACGGTCTACGACTGCTTCGGTGCCGGGCAGCGGGTCTCCCAGGTCACCTTCGGCGCGGCGGACCGGCGCACCGCCGCGATGACCGAGGTGTTCCCGCTCGTGCGGCAACTGCACGAACTGCTCTGGTACCTGACCGAGGCGCTGACCCTGCCGGCCGCCCGCCCGCTCCACGACGACCTGCGCCGGATGCGGGACCGGACGGCGGAGCTGGCGGCCGGCACCCCGGCGGAGCTGGCGGCGCTCGACGTGGCGGCGCACCGCCGTGCGGTCGACCCGCTGCTCGACCGTGCCGGCCGGCTGACCCGGGCCAGACTCGCCCCGGGCCGGAAGCAGAACCGCCGGCGCGCCGACCTGCTGGGCGCCCGGCTGCGCGGCGCCGACCTGCGGGGTGCCGACCTGCGCGGCGCCTGCCTCATCGCCGCCGACCTGACCGGCGCCGACCTGCGCGGCGCGGATCTGATCGGCGCGGACATGAGGGACACCGACCTGACCGACGCGGACCTCACCGGCGCGTTCTTCCTGACCCAGCCTCAGACGAACGCGGCCCGGGGGAGTGCCGGCACCCGGCTGCCGGACTCGGTCACGCGCCCGGCACACTGGGCGGCGGACGCCTGACGCTCGCGGCCGGCCTCCGCCCGCCGGCGTCAGTCACCCACCCGATGCCGCACCGGACAGCGGGCCTCCGGCCCTTCCGGCCCTTCCGGTTCCCGGGCCGGCACGGGAACCGACGACATCTCGGACGCGGCGGACGCGGCGGACGTGGTGGACACGGCGGCCTGCGCGGTCCGGCGCTCGGGCCGCAGCCGCAAACCCGCCGGCATCAGGGTCAGCCGTTCCGTCACCCGCAGCCGGTACGCCGGGTCCGGCCGCAGGTCGTAGCGGCGCAGCAGCAGCCCGAGGACCAGCGTCGCCTCGTGCAGCGCGAACTGCCGCCCGACGCAGGCCCGCGCGCCGGTCCCGAACGGCTTGAAGGTGTGCGGCGCCCGGGAGCGCACCGCCGCCGCCTCGAAGCGGTCCGGGTCGAACCGCCCGGCGTCCGGCCCCCACACCTCGGGATCGCGGTGCAGCATCGGCGTGAGCACCAGGGCCCACGCGCCGCGCCGCATCGGATGGACCCCGCCGAGCACCGTGTCCGCGCGGGCCTCCCGGGCGAACGCGGGCGCCGTCGGCCACAGCCGCAGCGACTCGTCCAGCACCCGGCGGACGTACCGCAGTTTCGCCACCTGCTCGTAGCCCGGCGCCGCCGCGTCGCCCCACACCCGGTCCACCTCGGCCCGGGCCCGGTCGGCCACCTCGGGATTGCGGGAGAGGTAGTGCAGGGCGAAGGAGAGCGCGCCCGAGGTCGTCTCGTGCCCGGCGACCAGGAAGGTGATGACCTGACGGCGCACGTTCTCGGCCGACAGCCGCTCCCCGGTGTCGGGATGGGCGGTCTCCAGCATCCGGTCCAGCAGGTCCCCCGCGCCCGACCCGGACCGGCGGGCCCGCACCAGGTCGTCGACGGTGCGGTTGAGGTGGGCGATGTCGGCCGCGTTGCGGCGGCTCGCGCGGCGCAGCAGCCAGGGAGTGAGCGGGGCGGGCACCGTGTTGCGGCGCTGCGCGAAGGTGAGCGCGCCGACCATCGCGGTCACGAAGGGATGCGGCCGGGACCGCTCGAAGGACCCGAAGTCGTGCCCGAACCCGGTGCGCGCGATCGTCTCCAGCGTCAGCTTGGTCATGTCCCCGGGCACGTCGACCGTCCGGCCCGCCGCCCCGGCCCGGTCCCAGTGGGCGATCAGCCGGTCCGCCACGGCCAGCATCATCGGGTGGTAGCCCGCCATGGCCTCCCGGCTGAACCCCGGGGCCAGGACGTCGTGCGCGAGCTGCCAGTTGGGTTCGTGGTTGTACGCCGTGAACAGCCCGTCCCCGGCGACCGGACGCAGATTGGCCACCCCCAGGCCGACGTGCTTGGCGAACCGCGCGTCGTCCGCCAGATCGGCCGCGAGCGCCGCGCCCCACACGAACACGAACTCCTTGCCGAAGGCCCGCCGCCGGAAGATCGGCCCCAGCAGCTCCGCCTGGCGCATCGTGTCCTGGAGCGGAGTGCTCCGGCTCGCCCCGAGCACATCCCCGAGCAGCGGGACCCGGTGCGGCGGACCGGGTATTCGCCGCAGCTCGGGCCAGCCCAGCTCGGCACTGCGGAACCCTTTCGGCAGGCCGTCCCTCGTCTCCGCCATGACGCGATCTCCGTGGTGAGTGAGCGTGTTGTACTCCGGTTCAATAAGGCGCCGCCTCAGTCTCGACCCGTTGTTGAACCGGCGTCAAGTAAAGTGCGGGCATGGCCGCCGACCAGGGCACGCGCATCCGCCGCCGGCTCAGCACCGAGGAGCGCCGGGAGCAACTGCTGTCGGTGGGCGCCCGGTTGTTCTCCGAGAGCCCCTACGACGACGTGTGGATCGAGCGGGTCGCCGAGATCGCGGGCGTCTCCCGAGGGCTGCTCTACCACTACTTCCCGGCCAAACGGGACTTCTTCGCGGCGGTCGTCGAGCGGGAGAGCGCGCGGATGCTGCGGATGACGGCGGCGGTGCCCGGCGTCCCGGTGCGCGAACAGCTCGCGGCCGGCCTCGACGCCTATCTGCGCCACGTCGAGGAACACGCCCACGGCTACCGGGCCTTCCACCGCGCCGACGCCGCGGGCGACCCGGCCGTGCGCCGCGTCTACGGGCAGGCGCTGGACGCCCAGCGGCGGCAGATCCTGGCCGCGCTGGCCGCCGACCCCGGTTTCGGCGCGGCGTTCGCGGCGCGGCCCGACGTGCGGCTGGCGGTGCGCGGCTGGCTGGCGTTCACCACCGCGATCTGCCTGGAGTGGCTGCGCGAGGGCGAGCCGTCCCGGGAAGCGGTGCGCGACCTGTGCGCCCGCGCGCTGTTCGGCGCGCTCGCGCCCTGACACGGTACGCCGCGCGTCCTGAAGGTCTCGTAAAGATCACGCGCCGTGGTTGGCGCGCACCCCGATCTTCGGTAGGTTAGGTGAGGCTTACCTAAGAGGAGGTTGGGATGGCAGACAGCCAGACCTGGACCGCCGCGCCCGCGGCTGCCGAGCGTGCCCGGTCGATGCTCGCCGCCGCGTGGTCCTGCGCGGTGACCGCGGAGGGCGGACGCGAGGAGCTCGTCGGCGCGCACACCGTCGCGGACGACGGCCGGGTGCTGCTCCAGGTGCCCGAGGACAGCGCCCTGCTCGGCGCGGCGATCTGCGCGCCCCGGGGGGAGCCGTCGGCCGTCCTGGAGTTCGCCGACGTGGCGCCCGTCCCGGTCCGCGGCCGGATCCGGGCCCGGCTGTGGATGGCCGGCTGGATGGCCGTCGAGGAAGGCCAGCTGGCCTTCCACCCCACCCGCGTGGTGCTGCGCGAACCGGCCGGCTCCGCGGTGGTGGACCGGGACGAGTTCACCACCGCGAAACCGGACCCGCTGGCCACGGCCGAGGCCCGGCTGCTGACCCACCTCGCCGACTGTCACGGCGACGCGGTGGAGCGGCTCACCCGGCTCGTCGACCCGGACAGCCTGCACGGCGTCGTCCGGGTCCGGCCGCTCGCCGTCGACCGGCACGGACTGACCCTGCGCATCGAACGCGCCGGCGCCCACGGCGACGTACGCCTGCCGTTCCACGCCCCCGCCGACGACGTCTCGCAGCTCACCGAGCGGATGCACGCGCTGCTCACCCAGGCGAGCGCCACGGCCTGCCCGCGCGCCCTCCAGCGGCAGCGCACGGAGGGCGACGGGTGACACGGGGACGGGTGGCACGGCGACGGACGAGCCGGCGACGGACGAGTCGGCCGGCCGGTCCGCCGGTGACCTGAGCGCCGTAGCGCGGCCGTGGCTCAGGCGGAACGCCGGCCGGCGGCACCCCGCCGGCGCGCCGGTCGCCCGCGGCGCAGCCGGTCCCGCAGCCCGGTCAGCCGGGGCAGCCGTTCGCGCTGCTCCCGGGTGTGCCGGTCCAGTTCCTCCAGCAGCCGGCGCGACCGGTGCTCGGTGTCCATCTCGTCGATGATGCGGTTGACCTCGGTCAGCACCGCGCCGTGCAGCTGCCACTGCCGGGCGTCGCGCTGCACCTGGGCCAGCAGCAGATGGGCGAGCCGGTCCCGGGTCACCGCCGCCTGCCGCAGTTCGGCGGTCAGCCGCTCCTCCGCGGACTCGGCGTTCTCGCTGGCGCTCGTGGTCACCAGCACCGCGAAACTGACCACCGCGTCGCCGATCTCGGACAGCAACTGCTGCACGGTCCCGCCGGTCTCCGCCGGGAACAGCGGCTCGGGCTCGCGCTCCTTGGCCAGGTCGGTGAGCGTACGGGCCAGCACCCGCAGCACGACCGTGCAGATCTCCAGCGTGTCCAGTCCGGTGCGCAGCACCACCCGGTGCAGCAGCCCCTCGCGCACCCGCGGGTTGAACCGCAGACTGTCCTCCGCCTGCCGCAGGTCCTCGTCCACCTCGGAGATGTCGTGGTCGAGGTCGCGGGCCTCGTGCAGCCGCGCCGCCGCCTGAAGGAACGGGGTGTTGTCGGCGGCCTCCTCGCCCACCCGCAGCATCAGCTGCCGCAGCCGCCGCGCCAGATCCTCGATCGACGCGCCGGCCTGCTCCACCCACACCGGGGGAGCGAGCACCAGGTTGAACGCCAGCCCGACGATCGCCCCGATCAGCGTCTCCACCACCCGGGCCCAGGCCAGCGCCCCGTGCGCGGTCACCCCGAGCACCAGCATGGCGCTGATCGCCACCTCGGCGGTGAACTCGTGCGCCCGCACCAGATGCCCGACCCCCAGCGCCGCCACGATGATCAGCGCCAGACTCCACCAGCTCAGCCCCACCACCGAGCTGAAGACGATGGCGACGAGGACTCCCGCCACCACGGCGTTGACCCGTCGGATGCTCATCTTCAGCGTGGCGTACAGGGTCACCTGCACGACCAGCAGCGCGGTGAGGGGAGCGGTGAGCGGCGCCGGCTCGGGACTGAGCCGCACCGCGATCACATAGGCGATCGACGCCGCGGCCGCCGAACGGAACGCCTGCACCACCACGGGGTCCCGGTGCGCCGTCTTCAACGACCGGACCAGGGCCGCCGACCTCTCACGTACATCCAGCATGATCGGAAGGTAACCGCAGGCGCGCGACTCACTCCGCTCCCACGCGCCACGCGGGCCGCCCGTAATTTCCCGGCCGACTTAGTTCAGGATATGAATTAAGGTATCTTGCAGGTCGGGTACGAGATCTGCGGGGGGTCGGAGGGAGCCACATGGCGGGGCGGAACGGGCGCACGGTACGCGACCTCAGAAGGGCCAACCGGACGGCCGTCCTGCAACGGCTCTACTTCGACGGCCCGCTCAGCCGCTTCGAACTGGGCCCCGCGACCGGGCTCAGCTCCGGCTCGGTCAGCAACGTCGTCGCGGACCTGGTCGGCGACGGACTGGTCGAGGAGGCCGGCAGCGTCGACTCCGACGGCGGCCGCCCCCGCACCCTGCTGCGGGTGGCACCCGGCAGCGGCCACCTGATCGGCGTGGACGTCGGCGAGACCCGGGTCCGCGTCGAACTGTTCGACCTGACCCTCACCGAACTCGCCCGCGCCGAACGCCCGCTGACCCCGCAGCGCTACGACGTCGAGGTGGTGGTCGGCCACATCCGGGACGGCATCGCCGAGGTGCTCGGCGCCGCCGACCTGGAACCCGGGCGGCTGCTGGGCGCCGGGGTCGGCGTGCCCGGCATCGTCGAGCACACCCCCGACCGCGGCGCCGTGGTGCACGGCCAGACCATCGGCTGGGACGCGGTCCCGCTGGAGGCGCTGCTGCGGGCCGGCTCCCCGCTGCCCGACACCGTCCCCTACCTCATCGACAACGGGGCCAAGACCCTCGGCCAGGCCGAGATGTGGTTCGGCGCCGGACGCGGCGCCCGCACCGCGGTCGTGGTGCTCTTCGGCTCCGGCGTCGGCGCCAGCCTGGTCACCCCCGACGTGGAGCAGGGCCGGGCGGTGGAGTGGGGGCACCTGACGGTACGGGTCAGGGGGCGCCGCTGCCGGTGCGGCGCGCTGGGCTGCCTGGAGGCGTACGCGGGCGCCGAGTCGCTGCTCGCCCGCTGGCGCGAGGCGGGCGGCCGGGTCCCGCCGGCCGGCGCCACCGACGACGAGGAGACGGCGCTCACCGCGATGCTCGCCGCCGCCCGTCCGGCGGGACAGGACGCGGCGGACCCGGTCGCGCTCGCCGTCCTGGAGGAGACCGCCGAGTACCTGGGCGCCGGCCTGTCCGACCTGATCAACCTCTTCCAGCCGGAGCGGATCATCGTCGGCGGCTGGGCCGGCCTCCAGCTCGGCACCCGCTTCCTGCCCGCCGTCCGCCGCCACGCGCGCTCCTACGCGCTGCGCCACCCGGCCGGGAAGGTCACCATCGACCTGGGCCGGCTCGGGCCGGACGCGGTGACCGTCGGGGCCGCGATCCTGCCGCTGGCCGGCTTCTTCGCCCGCGGCGGCCGCCGCCCCGAACCGGTGCCGGAGTACCCCCTGCCGGCCTGGCGCACGGCGCTGAGCGAGCGGGCGCCGCGCTGAGGTTTCGCCGGCCGGCCCGGAGGTACCCGGCACCGCTCGTACCAGCACGGACGCCCGCGTGCGGAACGCGGACCGACCGGAGGGAGAGCGCCGTGACCGACCACCGTGCCGAGGGACCCGGCGAAAACGGTTCCCCCGTGCCGCGCGACATGCCGGACCAGCAGGCCGACGCGGGGGAGGACCCCTGGGAGGTCGCCCCCGGCCTCGCGGCCCGCGAGGACGCGGCGGCCGACGCCGGTGCCGCCGAGGACGGGGCGACCGGTGCCGACGGGGCCGCCGCCGACGTACCGGACACCGACGAGGCGGGCACCGGCCGGCAGGGCGCCCCGCACTCGGGAGCGGTCCACCCCGAACACCCCGTACCGGACGAGTCGTCCGGCTGAGAGGCGGGCGCCCACCCGGCAGGGTCAGCCGGCCCTGCGCCCCCGCAGCGGCGGCGTCGGACCACCGGCGCCCTCCCGGAAGCCGCGCAGGAACTCCGCCAGCACCTCGGGGGCCGTGCGCTCCGGGCGCCAGCCCAGTTCCGCGCGGGCCCGGGTGCAGTCGAGCAGCGGCAGCCGCAGTACCGCGTCGAACAGGTGCGGCGAGGCCGGCAGCAGCCGCAGCCCCCAGGCGGCGGCGATCGCGGACCGTGCCGCCGACCGGGGCAGCCGTACCCGGCGCGGGGTGCCGACCAGCTCGCCGAGCAGCTCCGCGTCGACCGGCGGGTCGGTCGCCAGGTTGAACGGCCCCCGGGCGTCGGGGGAGCGCACCGCGAGCCGGTAGGCGTTCGCGGCGTCGTCGGTGTGCAGCGCCTGCATCCGCAGGCCGGGGATGTCCGGCAGGAACGGCAGCAGGTCCGGGCGGGCCAGCGGGCCCGGCAGGTACCTGCCGCCGAAGATCCGGCGCTGTTCGCTCGCCGCCTGCCGCTTGAACAGGAACGCGGGCCGCATCCGGACCACCCGGATGCCGGGATGGTCGCGTTCGAAGACGTCCAGGGCCCGTTCCAGGTACGCCTTCTCCCGGCAGTACGCCGCGTCGGGCCAGCCGTGCGTGGGCCAGGACTCGGTCACCGCGCGGTCCTTCGGACCCGGCGAGTACGCGCCGACCGACGAGGCGTGCACCAGCGCCGGCACCCCGGCCGCCGCCACCGCCTCGAACACCCGCAGCGAGCCGAGGACGTTGGTGCGCCAGGTGGTGGCCGGGTCGTGGGTCGGCTGGAAGGCCCAGGCCAGATGGACCACCGCGGCGGCGCCCGCGAACAGGCCGGTCAGGTCGGCCCGCTCGGTGGCGAGGTCGACGGCGGCCCACTCCGTCTTCGCCGGTGACCAGTCGGGCACCCGCCGGGCCAGGCCCAGCACCGATTCGACCGCCGGATCCTCCGCGAGGAGCCGCACCACACTGGTGCCCACGTTGCCGGTGGCCCCCGTGACCACGATCCTGCTGCCCGTTTCGCCGTTCACCTTGCGCTCCTCTCGGCAGCCCGTCCGCCTGCGGAGGCCACCGGGTACCCGGCCCGCGCGCGCCCGATGCACGCGCCGCCCGCTGCCCGCCGCCCCGGCCGGGGCGGCTCAGGCGGCGAAGGCGTGCACGCCGGTCAGTTCCGCCGACAGCCGCCACAGCCGGGCGGCCTGCTCCGGGTCCACGGCCCAGTCCCGCACGCCGGAGCCCGCGCCGTCGGCCGGGGCCGGCTCGGCGATGTCGCAGTCCTCCAGGTAGACGCCGCCGAGCCCGGCCAGCCGCGGCGACGTCGCGGCCCACACCTGGGTCGCCGCGCCCTGCTGCGGTGTCTTGAAGGCGTCCGGGTCGGCCGGCCGGCCGTCCTCGTCGATCCAGCCGAGCGCCACCATCTCCGCCGTGGGCAGATGGCGCTGGAGCGGGGTGAGGATGCCGCCGGGGTGCAGCGCGAAGGCCCGTACCCCGCGGTCTCGGGCGAGCCGGTCGAGGTGCACGGCGAACAGCACGTTGGCGGTCTTCGCCTGTCCGTAGGCCCGCCACTTGTCGTACCCGGTGCGCCAGTGCACGTCGTCCCAGCGGATGCCCGAGGCGTGGTGGCCGCGCGAGGAGACCGAGACGACCCGGGCGCCGCCCGCCTCGAGGGCCGGCCACAGCCGGTTGACGAGCGCGAAGTGCCCGAGGTGGTTGGTGGCGAACTGCGCCTCCCAGCCGGGCCCGACCCGGGTCTGGGGGCAGGCCATGATCCCGGCGCTGTCGATGACCATGTCGACGGTCCGTCCGCCGGCGAGGAACCGCTCGGCGAAGGCGCGCACGCTGTCCAGATCCCCGAGATCCAGCTCGTCCACCTCGGCCCCGGCCAGGCCCGCCAGCGCCTCCCGCGCGGCGGCCGGGCGCCGCGCGGGCACCACGACCCGGGCGCCGGCCCCGGCCAGTGCCCGGGTGGTCTCCAGGCCGATGCCCGAGTAGCCGCCGGTGACGATCGCCAGCCGGCCGGTCAGGTCGAGGCCGGCGAGGACCTCGGCGGCGGTGCTGCGGGCCCCGAAGCCCGAACCGATCCGGTGCTGTGGGGTGTGCTGCGAAGTACTCATGCCCGGCACGCTACGAAGTGGAGTGCTCTCGAAGTCAAGCGGCGGCCCGGCAGGGGCGGCCGCCGGGCAGCGGAAAGCCCCGACCGGACGGGGGGATCACGGTCGGGGCGGTCTGAGGTGCGGGCACGGATGGCGGTCGCCTCTCGGCGGGGGGCTCCACAGGGCTTCAGCCGAACGATCTTCCCTGTGGGCGATGGGTGAGGCCCGGGGACACTGTTCCATCCGTACCCACGCTCTCTTCAACGGCGCGGCGCCCGGTGGTGTTCCGCGCTCTGTGCCGCTTTGGGGTGATCCGCGTCACCCGGTCCGGTGCCGTCCGCGGGCTCGCCGTCCGGCATCGTCCCGGCCCAGAGGTTCTCGGCCTGGAGCAGCAGGGTGCCCAGTACCGCCGCCGTCTGCGAGCTTCGCCGGGCGTGCTCCCGCAGCCCCTCCTGGAGCCGCCGGTGCAGGTCCTCCATCGCCTCCCGGGTGGGCTGCCCCGGACCGGAGGTCCCGTCGCCGCCGCCGAGCCGGTCGGCCTCCACCCGGCAGGCGTCGCCGATCAGCTCCAGCAGCCGGGCGTACAGCCGCAGCACCGGTCCCTCGGGCGGGGCGGGCGTGCGGTGCTCGTCGGCCGTCACCGCCAGTGTCCGGGTCAGCGCCGTGACGTTGTCGGCGAGGTGGCCCCACCGCCGGTCCTCGTCCTCGGGCGGCACGGCCGACGCCGGCGGCACCCGGTGCAGGGCCCGCAGCGGTCCGTAGGTCAGCCGCAGGCTCTCCCGGCTCCAGGCGCGGGCGGAGCGCAGCGCCTCGACCCGGTACCGCAGCCGGACGGCGGCGCCGGTCCAGTCGGCGGCGCTCTGCTCGTCCCACTCCTCGCACAGCCCCTCGGCGACGGTGTGCAGGACCTCGCCGGTCTCCCGGGCGAGCAGCGCGAGGTTCTCCCGCACGTCCCGCAGATGGACCGGCGGCAGTACCAGCGCGTTGACGGCGACGCCGATCACCGCGCCGAGCGCCGCCTGTCCCAGCCGGTGGGCGACCGCGTACTCCGAGACGGTCCCGGAGGCCAGGATGAACACGGCGGTGGTGGCGGTGTAGATGCCCTGGGCGCCCAGGCGCGGCCAGTTGGCGAGCAGCATCAGCGGCGGCAGCGAGACGGCGAGCGCCACCGTGGTGTTGTCGGTGAGCTCCTGCGCCCCCGACGCCACCAGGGTGCCGACGCAGATGGCCGCGAACTGCTGGCCGGCCTGGCGCACCGAGCTGTAGACGGTGGCCTGCACCAGCACCACGGCCACCCAGGGCGCCATCAGCGCCATCGGGTCGTCCATCCACACGCCCGCCACCAGCCAGGCCAGCAGCCCCGCCCCGGCCGCCTTCAGCGACTGTTTGACCAGGTCGCGTTCGCGGCCCGGCGCGCGCACCGCGGCCGCGCCGGTGCGGCCGGCGGCGGCCGCCTCCCGGCGCACCGCGTCCACGAACCGTACGGCTCCCTCCCTCGGCCCTGTCATGATCCACCGGCTGTCCGCGGGAACGGCACGCTCACCTCAGCGGACTTCCGGCCAGCTCCTTCAGCAGGGCGGCGGGACCGTCGTAGACCGCCTCCGCACCCGCCTGCACCAGGTCGGCGCGCGGGATGCCGCCGCTCAGCACGCCGACACAGCGCACCCCGGCCCGGCGGCCCGCGGTCATGTCCCAGACGGTGTCGCCGACGAAGACGGCCCGGTCGGCGGGGACCCCGGCCAGTTCCAGGGCGTGCCGCACCGGCTCGGGCGCGGGCTTGCCCGCGTCGACGTCGTCGGAACCGGCGGTCGCGGTGATCGCCTCGTCGGCGTCGATGGCCCGGCGCAGGGCGCCCAGCTCCGCGTCGCCCGCCGAGGTGGCCAGCACCACCCGCCAGCCGTCGCCGGCCAGCCGCCGCAGCAGTTCCCCGGCGCCGGGCAGCGCGGGCAGCCGGTCGAAGTACTGCCCGTACAGCGCCTTGTGCGCGGCGCTCAGCTCGGCGTCCTGGCCGGGGTCCCGGTCCGCGCCCAGCAGATGGGCGACGAGATCGGTGGACGGCAGGCCCACGGCGCGGTGCACGGCGTGCATGGGCACGTCGTGGCCCGCCTGCCGGAACGCCTCCCACCAGGTGACGACATGCAGGTGATTGGTGTCGGCGAGAGTGCCGTCCACGTCGAACACGGCCGCGCGTTCCATGCACCGGTCCCTTCCTCGGTAGCTGAATCGACCGGCGGGTACCACGTCAGCCGTCCGCCACGCCGGGCGGAACGCGGCCCTCGCGGGTCCAGGCCAGCAGGTCCGCCCGGGACCAGGTGGTCACCACCCGCTCCGGCGGCACCCCGCACTCCTCGGCCCGCGCGCAGCCGTGGATCTGCCAGTCCAGCTGGCCGGGGGCGTGCGCGTCGGTGTCGACGGAGAACAGCACGCCCGCCGCCACCGCCCGGCGCAGCAGCCGCCGGGGCGGGTCGAGCCGCTCCGGCCGGCTGTTGATCTCCACCGCCGTGCCGCTCTCGGCGCACGCCGCGAACACCGCGTCCGCGTCGAACTCCGACTCCGGCCGGCCCCGCCCGGTCAGCAGCCGCCCGGTGCAGTGCCCCAGGATGTCGGCGTGCGGATCGCGTACCGCGGCGACCATGCGGCGGGTCATCGACCGGGCGTCCATCCGCAGCTTGGAGTGGACGGAGACGACCACCACGTCCAGCCGGGCCAGCAGTTCCGGCTCCTGGTCGAGCGAGCCGTCGTCGAGGATGTCGCACTCGATGCCGGTCAGCAGCCGAAACGGCGCCCAGGTCTCGTTCAGCTCCGCCACCACGTCCAGCTGCTCGCGCAGCCGGTCCGCCGACAGGCCGCGCGCCACGGTCAGCCGGGGGGAGTGGTCGGTGAGCGCCGCCCACTCGTGCCCGAGGGCCGCCGCGGTGCGGCCCATCTCCTCGATCGGGCTGCCGCCGTCCGACCAGTCGGAGTGCAGATGGCAGTCGCCGCGCAGCAGCGCCCGCAGTCCCTCGCCGCCCTCGGCGAGCGGCGCGTCCGCCTCGCCCGCCAGCTGCTCCAGGTAACCGGGCACCCGTCCGGCCAGCGCCTCCCGCGCCACCTGCGCCGTCTTCGGCCCGACCCCCTTGAGCGACTCCAGCGAACCGGCGTCCGCCCGCTGCCGCACCTCGTCGGCGGGCAGCGCGGACAGCACCCGGGCCGCCGTGCGGAAGGCCCGGACGCGGTAGGTCGGCGCCTGGGACCGCTCCAGCAGGAACGCGATCCGCTCCAGCGCCTCGACGGGATCCATCGGGTCTGCCGCATCCATCGGACGAGCCACCTCCTCGCCCCCAGGGTTCCCCGGCGACGGGTGGCCCGCACGGCGGACCCGGCGGTTTGTCCGCACCCGGCCCGGGTACTGCGACGGCCCGTCGCTCCCGCCACCGAGGAGGCCGCCATGTCCCCTGCCACCCGCGTCGCCGTGATCACCGGCGCCGACTCCGGCATCGGCCGGGCCACCGCCGTACGCCTGGCGCGGGCGGGCCTGGACATCGGCATCACCTGGCACACCGACGAGCAGGGCGCCGAGCGCACCGCCGAGAAGGTCCGGGCGCTGGGCCGGCGGGCCGAGACCGCCCAGGTCGACCTGACCCGGCTGCCCGAAGCCGCGGACACGGTGGACGGGCTGTGCGAACGCCTCGGCCGGGTGGACGTCCTGGTCAACAACGCCGGTACGGGAACGGCGACGCCCTTCCTCGACCTGGGCCTGGACGACCTGCGGCAGGTCCTCGACGTCGACCTGGCCGGACCGTTCCTGTGCGGGCAGCGGGCGGCCCGGCGCATGATCCGGCAGGGCGGCGGCGGCCGGATCGTCAATGTGACGTCCGTGCACGAGCACCAGCCGCGGGTGGGCGCCGCGCCGTACTGCGCCGCCAAGGGCGGCCTCGGCCTGCTCACCCAGGTGATGGCGCTGGAACTGGCCGAGCACGGCATCACCGTCAACGCTGTCGCCCCCGGCGAGATAGCGACGCCGATGACCGGGCAGGAGGACACCGACCCGCACACCGAGCACCGTCCCGGCGTACCGCTGGGCCGGCCCGGTGACGCCCGGGAGGTCGCCGCCGTGATCGCCTTCCTCGCCGGGCCCGACGCCTCGTACGTCACCGGCGCGTCCTGGAGCGTGGACGGCGGCATGCTCCGGATGGGTCCGATGGCCGGGTCGCATCTGCCGAGCGACGCCTGGCGGCGGCCCTGACCAGGGCGAACGTCCCAGGGAGAGGCCCGGGGGAACGAACCGGCGGCCGGGAGGGCCCCGGCCGCCGGTTCGTTCTAGGCTCGATACATGACCGAAAGCGTGAGCCCGCACATCGCCCGGCCGCGGATCCTGGTCCTGGGCGTTCAGCCGGCCGTTCCGCCGTTCCGGATCGTGGAGATCGACGGGCAGGTCGTCGGTGAGGCGAGGGCCGTCACCGACGTCCTGCGGGCCGCCGCCGCGTACGGCATCACGGTCCACGACCTGGACGACCCGGAGGTGGTCCGCTGGGTCGGCGGCGACAAGTTCACCTGGACGACCCGTTAGGCGAGGTGTTCAGGAGGTCGTCACCGACACATGGTCGACCACCAGTCGCTGGGGGAAGACCGTGGAGCCGTCCGGGTCGCCGGGCCAGTAGCCGCCGACCGCCAGGTTCAGGATCAGGAAGAACGGCTTGTCGAACACCCACTGGTTGCCGCCCAGGTCGGCGGGGGTGCGGGTCTGGTAGACGGTGCCGTCCACCGACCAGGTGATCGAGCCGGGCGCCCAGTCGACGGCGAAGGTGTGGAAGCCGTCCGCGAACGCCGCGCCGCCCGGCAGGGTGTAGCCCGCGCCGATGCCCGCCGAGCCGGAGTAGCCGGGGCCGTGGAGGGTGCCGTGCACGGTCGAGGGCTCGAAGCCGACGTTCTCCATGACGTCGATCTCGCCGGAGGCCGGCCAGCCGACCTGGCCGAGGTCGTCGCCGAGCATCCAGAACGCGGGCCACATGCCCTGTCCGCGCGGCACTTGCATCCGGGCCTCGACGTGCCCGTACTGGGCGCTGAACTTCCCGGACGTGTTCAGCCGGGCCGAGGTGTACTCGCAGGTGCCGTACCAGCACTGGTAGCCGCCCGGGTTCTCGCGCCGGGCGGTGATCACCAGATGGCCCTGGCCGTCGAGGGCGGCGTTGGCGTTGCCGGCCGTGTAGTACTGCCGCTCGTGGTTGCTGACGTTGTCGCCGGTCTCGAGCTGCCACTTGGCGGAGTCGGCGGCCTGCCCGGCGGGGCCGTCGAAGGTGTCGGAGAAGGTCGCGGCGGCGGACGTGACGTCGGGGTCGTCCGCCCGCGCGGGTCCGGCCGTGAGGGCACCGGACAGCAGCGCGGCGCTGAGGGCGGTGAGGAGGCATCGGCGGAGTACACGTGGTGGGGTCACGGCTCTCCCTTTCCGAGCGTGGGGGATGAGTGCCTCCCGATCCAACGGGTGCGGCGCGAGCATGTCAATACGATGGTACGGACCATTCCGCTTCCCGCGCGCTTTCGCCGCGTTTCCCTCACGCGGGTGAGCGGCGCGCGTGCACCCGGCTCATCCGGCGCCCCAGCAGCAGGTAACCCAGCAGCGCGCCACTGGTGTTGAGGATGACGTCGTCGATGTCGAAGGCCCGTCCGGTCACCATCGAGCCCTGCGCGAACTCGACGAGCAGCATGACCACGGCGGTCAGCAGCAGCACCCGCAGCGGCCCGCGGGTGCGCGGGGCGACGACCGGCACCAGCACCCCGAACGGCACCCCGAGCAGGATGTTGCCGCCGATCTGCTTGACCGCGTCGCGCAGCGCGGGCTGCCCCAGGTACTGCCGCAGCGAGCTGCCCGGGTGCAGATTGGTGTGGGTCAGCGCCTCCGAGGCGGGCGAGGGGTGCAGGGTGAGCCGGGCCAGTACGACGGCGAAGGCCACCATGAAGACGAACGCGCACACCACCGCCAGCAGGCGCAGCGGCCAGGGCACCGCGTGCCGCCTGCGCGGGGCGGTCGCGGGTTCGTCCGGGGTCTTCGCGGCGCGGGGGCGCAGCGCGAAACGCGACCGTGGGGCGGCGGCGCGGGTCATGAGGTCCTCCGGTGTTCAGCGGGGCGGGGACGGTCGGGCGCTCACTGCGGGTAGGTGACCCGGACCTCCTTGAAGCCGAGCGAGCGCAGCAGGTTCTTGAGCATCTGGCTGGTGTTGGTCTCGGCGCGTTCGGTCAGCCCGCTCTCCTTCGCGGCGTCTGCGATGTGCCGCACCGCGAGCTTCTGGACGGCCTGTTCGCCGTTGGGGTTGTCGGAGAACAGGTCGCCGAGGCGGTCGAGCAGCCCGCGCTGCTTGGAGACGGCGTAGGAGCGCTCGGGGTCCAGGGCGGGCTTGCCGAGGGCGGCGTGCGGCAGCCGGAGGGTGGCGGACGTACGGTCCTCGTTCACCCGCACGTCGTCGTCGCCGACCTTGCCGAGGTCGACGTAGGCGTCGACCGAGCCGGCGCCGACGTACAGGGTGCGCGAGCCGCGGACCGCGTCCGGCAGGAACTTGGTGTCCTTCTCCAGGTCGACGACGACCTGGAAGTTGCCGGAGGCGGCCTCGAACCGGCTGATGTCCTGGATGGACTCCAGTAGCGCGGGGCCCGAGCGGTCGTGGGTCTCGGTGCCGAACAGGTCCTTCAGGCCCGGGAGCACGCTCAGCCGGAGCCCGGCGAACAGCACGACGAGCACCAGCGCGACGGCGCCGACGGCCTTGGCCCAGCCGGGTACGCGCCGAGGCAGGCTCCTGTTGGGAGTCGTCATGGCGACGGCCCTCCTTCCTACTCACCACATGCCCCCCACTTCCCTTGCCAGACCGGCGAGTTGGCGGACACCGGGAAGCACGGGGGCACGGACGGCGCGCAGGCGCCGCCGACCTGCGGTCGGGGCGGGAAGGGGCGCGGCGGCGCGGCCGGAACGGACCGCGCGGCAGCCGGCGCCGGGCGGCGTCAGCAGAGGGCCCGGCGGGCCGCGCCCGCCGTTACGGCAGCCGCGGTCCGTTCACCACGTCGTCCACCGTCGGCCGCGGCGGCAGCAGCCGGGCCAGGCCGGTGACGCGCAGGACGCGCAGGGTCAGGGCGTGGGTGCACACCAGGTGCAGTTCACCGCCGCGGTCGAGCACCCGCTGCCTGGCCCGGGCCAGCAGCCGCAGCCCCGAGCAGTCGAAGAACTCGATGCCGCCGAGGTCGAGCACGACCCGGGCCCCGGGGACACCGGTGACCCGGTCCAGGAGCGGGGCGATCTCCGTGGCCACGGCGATGTCGATCTCGCCGTGGAACTCCAGCACCGTGTGTCCCCGGTCGTCGTGGACGCGCAGTTGCCGGGTGAGCGGTGCGGGGTTCTGCCGCACGGTCACATCACCTCCCGCCTGCCTTCCATAGTTTCCCTCATTCGAAGGGATCTGAGCATGTTCGATTGACATATGTCATCGGTTTCTCATGCCCATCCGGTGAACGGCGGGCGGGCGGCGGCTCAGTCCACCACCAGGACCAGCTTGCCGGTGGTGCGGCCGCGTTCGCCGAGCGCGTGCGCCTCGGCCGCGGCGGCCAGCGGGAAGGTCCGCTCGACGGCGGCCCGCAGCGAGCCGGACTCGGCCAGCGCGGCGATCTCCCGCATCCCGCCCCGGTCGGCGTCGACCAGCATCCGCGCCGCCCGCACGCCGAGCCGCTCCGCCTCCCGGTACAGCTCGTCCGGCCCGACCGGCAGGATCGACACCACGATCCCGCCCGGCCGCAGCACCCCGAGCGAACGGGTCAGGGTGTCCCCGCCGATCGTGTCCAGGACCACGTCGACGTCCTTGACCGCCGCGGCGAAGTCGGTCTCCCGGTAGTCCAGCGGTTCGTCCACGCCGATCGACCGCAGGAAGTCGTGCTTGGCGGCGCTGGCCGTGCCGATCACGTGGGCGCCCCGGGCCTTGGCGATCTGCACCGCCACGTGCCCCACCCCGCCGGCCGCCGCGTGCACCAGCACCCGCTGCCCCGGCCGCACCTGCGCCCGCTCCACCAGCGCCTGCCACGCGGTCAGCGACACCAGCGGCAGCGCACCGGCCTGTACGTGGTCGATCCCGGCCGGCTTGTGCCAGAAGCCGCGGGCCGGGGCGGCGACGTACTCGGCGTGGGAGCCGTGGCCGTACGGGTACGACAGCATGCCGAAGACCTCGTCGCCCGGCCGGAACTCCGCGACGCCGATCCCCGCCGCCTCGACCGTGCCGGAGACGTCCCAGCCCAGGACGAACGGCGGCGCGCCGAGGAAGCCGCCGTTCGCGCGGTGCTTGAAGTCGGTGGGGTTGAGACCGGCGGCGCGGACCCGCACCAGGATCTCGTTGGGGCGGGGCGCGGGACGCTCCAGCCGTACTTCCGTCAGCACCTCGGGGCCGCCGAGGGCGTCCTGGCGGATGGCTCGCATGGTGGTCGCATCGGTGTTCACATCGCTCATGGTCACCCAGCCTGCCGCGCTCCGCCCGTCCGGGAAATGGCAAGATAGTCATTCTCCGTTAAGATCGTGCCATGTCGCACGCGCAGCGCCCGGAACGGGTCGTGGTCCTCGCCCTCGACGGCGTCTACCCCTTCGAACTGGGCATCCCCAGCCGCGTCCTCGGCGCCGCCGACGGCCGGTACGAGGTGCTGACCTGCACCGTCGACGGCCGCCCGGTGCGCACCGCGGCGGACTTCACGGTCACCGCCGCACACGGCCCCGAGGCGCTGGAGACGGCCGGCACGGTGGTGATCGCGGCCGTCACGCCGTCCCGGATCAGCGCCGCCCTCACCGACGCGGCCACCGCCGCCCTCGCGCGCGTCCCGCCCACCGCCCGTCTGCTCTCCATCTGCACCGGCGCCTTCGTGCTGGCCGCGGCCGGCCTCCTCGACGGCCGCCGGGCGACCACCCACTGGCAGCTCACCGACGTCTTCCGCCGCACATTCCCGCAGGTCACCCTCGACCCGGACGTGCTCTTCGTGCACGACGGCCGCATCCTCACCTCGGCCGGCGCGGCCTCCGGCGTCGACGTCTGCCTGCACCTGATCCGCGAGGACCACGGCAGCGAACTGGCCAACGCCGTCGCCCGGCGCTGCGTCGTCCCGCCGTTCCGGGACGGCGGCCAGGCGCAGTACATCGAACAGCCGGTGCCGCGGACCGGCGCGGCGAGCACCGCCGCCACCCGGGCCTGGGCGTTGGAACGGCTCGGCGAGCCGCTGACCCTCGCGGACCTCGCGGCGCACGCCGGGATGAGCCCGCGCACCTTCGCCCGCCGGTTCGACGACGAGGTGGGCATCAGCCCCGGCCGCTGGCTGATCCAGCAGCGCGTCGCCCGCGCCCGGCACCTGCTGGAGGCCAGCGACCTGCCGGTCGACCGGATCGCCGGCCAGGTCGGCTTCGCCACCGGCGCCTCGCTGCGCCAGCACCTGCACGCCTCGATCGGCGTCTCGCCGGGCGCCTACCGGCGCACGTTCCGCGCGGCCCGCTGACCGCCGGCCCGGCCGACTGAATCGGGCGGGCGCGGATATCAGCTAGGTACAGGGCGACGGGGCAGCACCGTCCCGCGCCCCGGACCTTCGGAGGAAGAAGATGACACTGGTGAATGCGGGCGTCGTGGTGCTCGACTGTGCCGAGCCCGAGACGCTCGCGGAGTTCTACAAGGAACTGCTCGGCGCACAAGAGACCGACATCGGCGCCAACCGGATCGAGATCGCGGCGGCCGACGGCTTCCGCATGGCGTTCCGCCGGGACGTCAACGCCACCCCACCGAGCTGGCCGCGCCCCGAGAACTCCCTCCAGGCCCATCTGGACTTCCTGGTCGACGATCTCGACGAGGTAGAACGGGCCATCGTCGGGCTCGGCGGGCGTCCCCTGGAGACGAAGGACGCGCCGGGTCCGCTGGAGGAGCGCGGCTTCTCCGACCCGGCGGGCCACTCCTTCACGCTGCGCCGCGCCACCTCCACGGCGCCCAAGCAGAACTGACCCCCCGCGTCAGTCCCGGCCGCCCGACCCCTGGACCGGCCAGACCCCGGTGGACCGTTCGATGGCCTTGGCCCCCGAGCGGTCCACCGCGCTGCGCACCGCCGCGAAGATGGCCCCCTGGATCGCGGCGGCCAGCAGGATCTCACCCCAGCCGCGGTCCGGGTCCAGGGCGTCGGGGGCGTCGTCCTCGTGCCGGATCAGCTTCCACGTCTTCTGGAACGCCATCCCGGCCAGCGTGCCGCCGGCCCAGCCCAGTACGAAGCCGACCGGCTTGTAGGCCAGGGGCAGCTTCTGCTTCTTCTTTCCCACGGTTCCTCCTCGTTGCAGGGATCGGGTACGCGGTTCAGGGCCTGCCGCGCGCCGGTACTTCCTCGCCCGCCGGGACCGGCCCCGGCGGGGTGCCGTCGCCGAACGGCCGGCCGCCCAGCTCCTCGCGGTGGTGCGGGGTGAGCCAGCCGGCCAGATCGGGGCCCAGCGGCACGATGCCGGTCGGATTGACGCCCGTGTGCACCTGGTAGTAGTGGCGTTTGATGTGGTCGAAGTCGACGGTGTCGCCGAAGCCCGGCGTCTGGAACAGGTCGCGGACGTAGGCCCACAGGACCGGATTCTCCGTCAGCTTCCAGCGGTTGCACTTGAAGTGGCCGTGGTAGACGGCGTCGAACCGGACCAGCGTGGTGAACAGCCGGATGTCCGCCTCCGTGATGGTGTCGCCGACCAGATAGCGCTGCCGCGCCAGGCGCGGCACCAGCAGCTCCAGCCGCCGGAACACGCCCGCGCAGGCGGCCTCGTACTCCTCCTGGCCGGTGGCGAAGCCCGCCCGGTACACACCGTTGTTGACGTCGTGGTAGACACCCGCCATCACCTCGTCGATCTCGTCCCGCAGTTTCCCGGGATACAGGTCGGGCGCGCCCGGCCGGTGCAGGGCGGTCCACTCGGTCGCCAGGTCCAGGGTGATCCGCTGGTAGTCGTTGGTGACCAGGGCGCCGCTCGGCACGTCCACGACCGCCGGCACGCTGACCCCGCCCGGATACCCCGTCTCCCGCTTGTCATAGGCCTCGCTGAGGAAGCGGATGCCGAGCACCGGGTCGCGGCCGTCCGGATCGAGGGTGAACCGCCAGCTGCGGTCGTCCTGGACCGGGTCGGCGACCGCCAGCGACAGGGCCCGCTCCAGGCCCAGCAGCCGCCGGGAGACCAGCGCCCGGCTCGCCCACGGGCAGGCCCGGCTGACCACCAGCCGGTACCGCCCGGCCGCCACCGGCCAGCCGCCTTCGCCGTCCGCGGTGATCCGGTCCGCGAAATGGCCGCGGGAGCGTTTGAACGCCTTCCTGCCGTACGCGCTGTTGCCGGGCTCCCCGGCGCCCTCGCTCATGGCCCTCTCCTGTCTGCCGCACGGATGCCCTGGTGGACTGCCCTGGTGGACGCGTTCCCAGTTTTCGCCTCCCGGCACGGGCGGGCCACCCGCGAGGGGGTGTGATCCGGGCCGGCCGGGGGCAGTCGGCGAAGGGTGACTGGGACAACTACGCAGCAGACGAGCACACCGCAGCCGACCGCCCGGCCGGGCGAGGGACGCGAACCGGAACACGGCCAGGCCGACCGGCGCACCCGGATCACCGTACTGGTGGCGCTGGCCGCCAACCTGGTGATCGCGGTGGCCAAGGCGGTCGGCGGCGTCATCGCCGGCTCACCGGCCCTGCTGTCGGAGGCGGCGCACTCCGTGGCCGACAGCCTGAACGAGGTGTTCCTGCTCGCCGCCCTGCGCCGCAGCCGCCGCCCGGCCGACCGCCGGCACCCCTTCGGCTACGGCAAGGAACGGTACTTCTGGTCGCTGCTCGCGGCCGTCGGCATCTTCGTCATGGGCGGCTGCTTCTCCGTCTTCCAGGGCATCGAGGCGCTGCGCACCGGCGCCGAGGAGGAACTGAGCGGATACGTCGCCGGTCTGATCGTGCTCGGCGTCGCCCTGCTGGCCGAGGGCGGCTCGCTGCTGCGCGCCCTGCACCAGGTGCGCCGGCAGGGCGGCGGGCTGAGCGACCCGGCGCTGCGCACGGTCGTCGCCGAGGACGGCACCGCGGTGCTCGGCGTGACCCTCGCCATGATCGGCATGGCGCTGCACATGGTCACCGGCCAGGTGGTGTGGGAGGCGTCCGCCTCGCTCGCCATCGGCGCGCTGCTCGGCTACGTCGCCTACCGGCTCGGCCGCGACGCCCGCGACCAGCTGATCGGCGAGGCCGCCGACCCCGAGGCCACCGGCCGGATCCGGGCGCTGCTTCAGGCCCAGCCGGAGATCGACAGCGTCGAGGCCCTGTTCACGATGAAGACCGGCCTGGACTCCACCCTGGTGGCCGCCCGGATCGACCTGGTGCCCGGCCTGGACAGCGAGCGGGTCGAGGAGGTCGCCGTCCGCATCAAGCGGTCCCTGGCCCACACCGTGCCGGAGGCGGGGCAGATCTTCCTGGACGTGACGGACGCCCAGGACGCCCAGGAGACACAGGACGCCCAGGAGGCCCAAAAGACGCGGGAGGCACACGAAAGCCCCGCCGCGACGGGGGAACGCGGCGGGGCCTGACCCACGGGTGCCCGGCGGCGGCCGGTTCATGCGCGGGCGCGGAAAAAAATTACCGGAGAGATTCCCGACCGGTACTCAGGAGCCGTCGGCCGGCTCCAGCACGAACACCGGAATCTCCCGGTCCGTCTTCCGCTGGTAGTCGGCGTAGTCCGGGAACGCCGCGACGGCGCGCTCCCACCACTCGGCCTTCTCCGCGCCGGTGATCTCCCGGGCCGTGAACTCCCGCTTCACCGGCCCGTCCTGGAGCTCCACGTGCGGGTCGGCCTTGATGTTGAAGTACCACACCGGGTGCTTCGGCGCCCCGCCCAGCGAGGCGACCACCGCGTACCGCCCGTCGTGCTCCACCCGCATCAGCGGCGTCTTGCGCAGCTTGCCGCTCTTCGCGCCCTTGGTGGTCAGCAGGATCACCGGCAGCCCGGTGTCCCGCAGGGTCGTGCCCTCGGTGCCGCCGGACCGCTCGTACAGCTCCACCTGCTCCCGCACCCACTGCGTCGGGCTGGGTTCGTACTCGCCCTCAAGAGGCATCTGCATCCGTCCCATCGTCGGTCGTACGGCTCACTGCGCCGAGGTCCAACACCACCCGGCACATGATTCATTTCTACCGCGTGCCGCACCCGATCCACGCGAGCCGATCTGGCCGGATGTCGCGTCGCCGCCCGGACCCCCCGGGCATCTAATGGTCTGTCATGCCGGACCCGACCGAACCCGTCGCCTTCCCCCAGGACCGGACCTGCCCCTGTCGCCCGCCGGCCGGCTACGACCGGCTGGCCGCCACCCGGCCGCTGGCCCGCGTCACCCTCTACGACGGCCGCCCGGTCTGGCTGGTCACCGGGCACGCCACCGCCCGTCGGCTGCTGGCCGACCAGCGGCTGTCCACCGACCGCACCCGCCCCGGCTTCCCCGCCACCTCCGCCCGGCTGGCCGGGACCGCCGCCCGCCGCAGCGCGCTGCTGGGCGTCGACGACCCCGAGCACCGGGCCCAACGCCACCAGGTGCTCCCCGAGTTCACCCTGCGGCGGGCCGCCGCCCTGCGCCCGCGCATCCAGCGGATCGTCGACGAGCACCTCGACGCGCTGACCGCCCAGGGCCCGCCCGCCGACCTGGTGACCGCGTTCGCGCTCCCGGTGCCGTCCCGGGTGATCTGCGCACTGCTCGGCGTCCCCTACGCCGACCACGACTTCTTCCAGGAGCAGTCCCGGCTGCTGCTGCGCGGTCCCACCGCAGCCGACGCCCTGGACGCCCGCGACCGCCTGGCGAAGTACCTCGGCGACCTGGTGGACCTGATGGCCCACCGGCCCGCCGACGCCGGCGGCACCGGCCTGCTGCACGCTCTGGCGCACCGCCCCGGCCGGGACGGCGCCGGCCGGGACGACCTCGTCGCCCTCGCGATCATCCTGCTGGTCGCCGGCCACGAGACGACCGCCAACCTGATCTCCCTGGGCACCTACACCCTGCTCCGCCACCCCGAGCGCCTCGCCGAACTGCGCGCCGACCCCGCCCTGCTGCCGGGCGCAGTCGAGGAACTGCTGCGCGCCCTGTCGATCACCGACGGCCTGCTGCGACTGGCCCTCGCGGACATCGAGACGGACGGCGAGACCATCCGGGCCGGCGACGGAGTCGTCTTCGCCCTCTCCCTCATCAACCGGGACCCGGCGCTCCGCCCCGACCCGGACACCCTCGACTGGCACCACCCGGCCCGCCACCACCTCTCCTTCGGCTCCGGCATCCACCAGTGCCTCGGCCAGCACCTGGCCCGCGCCGAACTGGAGATCGCCCTCGGCACCCTGGTCCGCCGGTTCCCCACGCTGCGGCTGGCCGCCCCGGCGGCGCAACCGCGCTGCAAACCCGGCGACACGATCCAGGGGATGCTGGAACTCCCCGTGGCCTGGTAGGAGGCTGTCGGACCATGCGCATCGACATCGACAAAGACGTCTGCATCGGCGCCGGGCAGTGCGCCCTGACCGCCCCCGACGTGTTCACCCAGGACGACGACGGCTACGGCACCGTCCGCCCCGGCCGCGAGCACGGCGCCGGCAGCCCGCTGGCCCGGGAGGCGGCCCGAGCCTGCCCGGTGAGCGCGGTCACCGTGACGGACCCGGTCTGAGGGAGGTCACCTCCCCGGCCGCCCGCTGAGTACGCTTCCCGGATGACCGAACCGGACCGGGAACCCTTCCTTTACGTGGTCGTCTGCGCCGCCGGGAGCGCCGCGGGCGTCGGTGCGCTGATCGGCGCGGCGCGGCGCCGGGGGTGGGCGGTCGGGGTGATCGCCACCCCGACCGCCGCGCACGACGGCTTCCTCGACCTCGCGGCCGTCGAGGCGCTGACCGGCCGCCCGGTGCGGGCCCGCGCGCGGCGCCCCGGCGAACCGCGCCCGTTCCCCGCGCCGGACGCCGTGCTCGTCGCGCCCGCCACCTTCAACACCCTCAACAAATGGGCCGCCGGCATCGCCGACACCCTGGCCCTGGGCGCCCTGTGCGAGGCGTACGGCCTGGGCGTGCCCATCGGCGTGCTGCCCTGCGTGGGCGACGCGCTGGCCGCCCACCCGGCCTACCGGGAGAGCCTTGCCCGGCTGCGCGCGATGGGCGTCCGCTTCGGCGAGCCCGGCACCGGCGAGGTCCCCTGGGAGCGGGCGCTGGACCTGGTGACGCGGCCGGCTCAGGACCGGTCGCAGCCCACCGCCGGCCCCACCAGCATCCCGCCGGTGAACACCTCCTGACCGCGCGGCATCCAGTACCCCAGCTTCGACACCACCGTCGAACAGGCCGCCTTCAGGGTGACCCGGACCCGCACGGTGGACGGCCGGCCCGGCTGGAGGTCGGTGAACGCGCAGTCCAGGGAGTGCCGCAGCCGCTCGGTCGACGGGTGCCGGCCCACCAGCGGGTTGACGCAGCGGGCGTCGTCGGTGGCCAGCTCCACCCCGGAGTGCGCCTCCCCGATCAGACCGAAGCGGGCACTGCCGTCGCCCGCGTCGCTGTCCCGGTGGACGGTGTAGGTGAGCGTGGTCGTGGCGCCCGGCCGCAGCACCCGGCGGTCGACCTCGACCCGGTGGGTGGGGACCGGCTCGGGCGCGGTCAGCCGGAGGGTGGCGCGCACCGTGCCGCGCAGGTCCACGCCCGCCGGCTCGGAACGCGCGTGCACCCGCGCGCTGATCTCGTACGTCCCCGGGCCCGGGTAGGCGGCGTCCGCGCCGGGCAGCGCACCCGAGGCGACCGTCGTCCCGCCCCGGCGCGCGGTCCAGGTGCCCGAGGTCAGACAGGCGTACCGGGTGCCGGTCCGGGAGCCGGCCGCGCAGGTGGCGGGGGCCGAGACGGACAGGCCGCGCGGGCCGCCGCCCGCGCACAGGCTGACCGCGACCCGCTGCCCGTGCTCGCCGCGCAGGGTGCCGGCCGGGGCGCACAGGGTCGCCGCCGACTCGGCTCCGGGGCGCGGCGCGGGGCCCGGCCGGCCCCAGGCGGACGGGACGAGGGACAGGCACAGCACGGCGGCACCGGCCAGGATCGGGACACTTCTCGGACGGGTCGGCACAACTTCCTCCGGTGGTGAAGCGACGGGATGCTGCGCCGAGGATGCGCGAGCCCGCCCGCACCCGGGCCGCTCCCACGCCGGACGGTCACCTCAAGGCCGTAGGCTCGGCGTGGAAGATCACTCGTCCTGAAGGCGGGAGCAGTACGGATGCAGTACGTGAAACTCGGTTCGACGGGCCTGGACGTCTCGCGGATCTGTCTGGGGTGCATGACCTACGGCGTGCCCGAGCGGGGCCCGCACGAGTGGACCCTCGACGAGGACGCGTCCCGCCCGCTGATCCGGCAGGCGCTGGAGGCCGGGATCACCTTCTTCGACACGGCCAACGTCTACTCCGACGGCACCAGCGAGGAGTTCGTCGGCCGGGCCCTGGCCGAGTTCGCCCGCCGGGACGAGATCGTGCTCGCCACCAAGGTGCACGGCCGGATGCGGCCCGGACCCAACGGCGGCGGCCTGTCCCGCAAGGCGATCATGACCGAGATCGACCACAGCCTGCGCCGCCTTGGCACCGACTACGTGGACCTGTACCAGATCCACCGCTGGGACCCGCACACGCCGGTCGAGGAGACGATGGAGGCGCTGCACGACCTGGTCAAGGCGGGCAAGGTGCGCTACCTCGGGGCCAGTTCGATGTACGCCTGGCAGTTCGCCAAGGCCCAGCACGCCGCCGAGCGGCACGGCTGGACCAGGTTCGTCAGCATGCAGAACCACTACAACCTGATCTACCGCGAGGAGGAGCGGGAGATGCTGCCGCTCTGCGCGGACCAGGGCGTCGGCGTACTGCCCTGGAGCCCGCTGGCCCGCGGTCGGCTCACCCGCGACTGGGGCACCGCCACCCGGCGCAGCGAGAGCGACAACTTCGGCGGCGCCCTCTACCAGGAGGGCGACCGCGCCGTCGTCGAGGCGGTCACCCGCATCGCCGGCGAGCGCGGCGTGCCGCGCGCCCAGGTGGCGCTGGCCTGGCTGCTGCGGCAGTCCGCGGTGACCGCGCCGATCGTCGGAGTGGGCCGGCCCGGTCACCTGGAGGACGCGGTCGCGGCGGTCGGACTGGAGCTGAGCGACAAGGAGGCCGAGGAACTGGAGCGGCCCTACACACCGCACCCGGTCGCCGGCCACTAGAGCGACCGCTCAGGGGCCGGTGCCGGGGGACAGGGCGCCGAGCGAGACCTCGGACTCGTTGCCGCTCACCGGGACCTCGCCGGCCTTCCAGGTCACCTCCAGGGCGTCCCGCTCGTCCGGCGGGGTGACCAGCAGGGTCGCCGGGGCGGCGGTGCGCGCCCCGCTGATGTCCGGGCTGGCGAACGACAGCGGGGCCCAGGCGCTTCTGCCCGGGGCCAGCGTGACGGTGCGCGGCGAGGCGGGGTCGCGCGCCGGGTCCGGGCCGAGCTGCTTGCCGGACGCGTCGGTGAACGCGGCGCCCGGATAGCCGTACAGCGTGCAGATGCGCGACGAGGTGTTGGTCAGGACCACCGGGAAGTTGCGCTGGCCGGCGCCCGGGTCGACGCGGCCCACCGAGGCCCGCAGCTCGGTGGTGCGGCAGCGGCCGTCGGTGCGCGAGGAGGCCGACGCGGACCCGGCGGTGTCACTCGGTACGGCGGTCGCCGACGGGCTGCCGGGAACCTCCGTGCCGGGCGACGCGGTAGTGGTCTCCCGCGCCGTCGTCGAGGCCGTCGTCGGGGCGGCCGTCGGGGCGGTCGGCGTCGACCCGTCCGGCGCCGTCCGCGTACCGCTGTCGCCGCCGCAGGCGGTCAGCGCGCCGAGCAGGGCGACCGCGCCCGCGAGCAGCGCCGTCCGGCGCACCGGCCGGTATGTGTTCGCCATCGCTGCCTCACACTCCTGGGGATTCGTCACGACCGGACCCGGGTTCGTTCCGTACGTCCTGTCTGTCCGGATGTCCCGTGCGCGGGGCGCGGAAACCGCCGATCACTCCTCGTCCAGCAGCGCCAGCTCCGCCCAGATCGTCTTGCCCTCGGTGGTGTGCCGGCTGCCCCAGCGCTGGGTGAGCTGGGCGACCAGCAGCAGGCCGCGGCCGCCCTCGTCCCAGGTCTTGGCGCGGCGCAGGTGCGGGGCGGTGTGGCTGGTGTCGGACACCTCGCAGATCAGCGTGGTCGCGTCGTGGATCAGCCGGAGCCGGATCGGCGGGGCGCCGTACCGGATGGCGTTGGTGACCAGTTCGCTCACCACCAGCTCGGCGGTGAACGACGCCTCCGTCAGCGACCAGGCGGCCAACTGGTCCAGGACCTGTTTGCGGACCGGGGCGACCAGCGCCGGGTCGGCGGGGATGTCCCAGGTCGCCACCCGGGACGGCGGCAGGCCCCGGGCGCGGGCCAGCAGCAGCGCCACGTCGTCGGCGGCGCCGCCGGCCGGCAGCAGGGTGCGCAGCACCCGGTCGCAGGTCTGGTCCAGGGTGCCGGACGCGGCCGCCAGGGTCTCGCACAGCAGCGCGATACCGGCGTCGCCGTCCCGCTCCCGGCTCTCGATCAGCCCGTCGGTGTAGAACGCCAGCACCGAGCCCTCGCTCAGGTCCAGCTCGGCCGACTCGAACGGCAGCCCGCCCAGGCCCAGCGGCGGCCCGGAGGGCAGCTCGACCTGCTGGGGCGGTCCGTCCGGCGGGACCAGGACGGGCGGCGGATGACCGGCCCGGGCCAGCGTGCAGCGCCGGGAGACCGGGTCGTAGACCGCGTACAGGCAGGTGGCGCCGACCTCGCCGGTGCCGTCGCCGCCGGACTCGTCGGACAGCCGGACGACCAGGTCGTCGAGGTGGGTCAGCAGTTCGTCGGGGGCCAGGTCGATGTCGGCGAGGGTGCGCACGGCGGTGCGCAGCCGGCCCATGGTCGCCGACGCCTGGATGCCGTGGCCGACCACGTCCCCGACCACCATCGCGACCCGCATCCCGGACAGCGGGATGACGTCGAACCAGTCGCCGCCCACGCCGGCCCGGGCGGCCGGCAGATAGCGGGAGGCGGCCTGCACCGCGGCGGTGGGCGGCAGATGGCGGGGGAGCAGGCTGCGCTGGAGGGTCAGCGTGGTCTCCCGCTCCCGGGAGTAGCGGCGGGCGTTGTCGATGCAGACGGCGGCCCGCGCGCTGACCTCCTCGGCCAGCAGCACGTCGTCGTGGGTGAAGGGCTCCGGGCGCCGGAAGCGGGCGAAGACCGCGACCCCGAGGGTGGTGCCGCGGGCCTGGAGGGGGACGGTCATCGTGGAGTGGATGCCGTATTCCTCCACCCGCTGGAAGCGGACCTCGTCCCAGGTCCGCCAGCGCTCGGTGTCCCCGGAGGGCACCGCGGCCACGATGGTGCGGCCGGTGACCAGGGACTCGGCCTGCGGGGAGCCGGCCGGGTAGTCGTCGAACCGGCCCGGCTCGGCCACCGCCTCCGGACAGCCGGGGGTGATCGACCGGTGGGCGGCCCGGCGCAGGGAGACCGGCGGGACCGGCTTGCCCGGCTGCTCGCCGCCGTGCTCCCCGGGGTCGAGCAGGTCGACGCTGACGAAGTCGGCCAGCGCCGGGACGCAGACCTGGGCCAGCTCCTGGGCGGTGCGGGTGACGTCGAGCGTGGTGCCGATGCGCACACTGGCCTCGTTGACCAGCTGGAGCCGCTCGCGGGCCAGGTGCTGCTCGGTGAAGTCGTGAACGCTCACGCAGATGCCGCGGACCCGGCCGTCGGGGCCGGTCAGCCGCGCGACGCGGGCCAGCCACGCCTGGGCGTGCTTCTTGCCGGCGACCCGCTGGAACGTCTCCACCTCGTGCTGCTGACCGGTGGCCAGTACCCGGCGGAGGTTCTCCTCGTACTTGAGGTACTCCGGCTCGCTGTCGATGTCGGTGAGCCGCAGCCCGATCAGGTGTTCGGGCGGCAGTATCATCAGGCGGGCCATCGCGTCGTTGACGCCGTACAGCCGCAGTTGTTCGTCGAAGACCAGCATGGCGCAGGGGGACTGGGTCAGCGCCAGGTTGACCAACGGGTCCTGTGCCGGGTCCGGCTGTCTTTCCAGGGCCGCGACCGCCAGCCAGCCGTCCGGGTGGCCGTCGTCCGGCCGCCGGCGGTGGGCGAGCACCCGGGTGGACACCAGGTGCCCGTCGCGGTGCCGCAACTTCAGCATGCCGTGCCAGCGTTCGTCGCGAGGGCCCGGCAGGGTGCCCTGGCCACCGCCGGCCAGCAGGTCGGCGGCGGGCCTGCCCACGACCCGTTCCGGCGGGTGGCCGAGCAGCCTGTGCGCCCCCTCGTTCCAGTGCAGTACCACGCCGGTGTCGTCGATGACAGCCCGGGCCGTGGCGGCATCGTCGTACGGGTTGACCGGGCTCATCGTCGCCACTCCATCGCGCACACTCACAGTGAACGGTGTGTCACTTGGGTTACAGAGTAGTGCGTCACAGGGCTCGTGCGGACCCGAACTGCTGCTGTGCGGCACCCGGTGGGCGCACGGGGCGTTCAACCGGCGCGACGCGTGCGGCAGGTGCGGCAGAAGTGCGCCTCCGCCCCCTTGACGGGCTGCTGTGACACATCGACAGAATCTGTTTGTTCACGATCAATTGTGAGTACTTCTGGGCCCTGATGAGGGAGAGCCATGACAGTCACACGCAGATCGGTCCTGCTCGCCTCCGCGGCGGCGCCGGCCGCCGGGACGCTGCTGGGCGCGCCCGCGGCCTGGGCGGCGGACGCGGCGGAAGACGCTCCCGGCCGCCGCGTGCTGGCCCTGCGCGACGGCTGGCGCTTCACCCTGGCCGATCCGGTGGGCGCCGCCGAACCCGACGCGGAGGCCGCGGCCCCCGGGTACGACGACTCCGCCTGGCGGGAGGTGGCCGTTCCGCACGACTGGAGCATCGAACAGGCGCCCACCACCGAGCACGGCACCACCAGCGGCACCGGCTTCCTGCCGGGCGGCCTCGGCTGGTACCGGCTGGCCTTCACGCTGCCGGCCGCGCTCACGGGCCGGCGGATCTCGGTGGAGTTCGACGGCGTCTACATGGACGCGTACGTGTACTGCAACGGCACCGAGGCGGGCCGGCACCCGTACGGGTACACCGGTTTCGCGCTCGACCTCACCGGCCTGGTGCACACCGACGGCGCGACCGAGAACGTCCTCGCGGTCCGGGTCCACAACCGGCTGCCCAGCAGCCGCTGGTACTCCGGCAGCGGCATCTACCGCGAGGCCCGGCTCGTCGTCACCGAACCGGTGCACGTCGGCCGCTGGGGCACCCGGGTCACCACCCCCGAGGTCACCGACGAGCGGGCCGTCGTCCGGGTGGCGACCACGGTGGCCAACGCGTCCGGCGCGGCCCGCGAGGTGGAGGTCCGGTCGGCGGTCCTGGACCCGGACGGCCGTACCGTGGCCCGCGCCGCGACCACGGTCACCGTCGGCGCCGACGGGCGCACCGAGACCCACGAACTGACCGTCGCCCGGCCCCGCCGCTGGGACTTCGCCACCCCCGACCGGCACACCCTGCGCACCGAACTGCGGGTCGGCGGCCGGACGGTGGACACCTACGACACCGGGTTCGGCGTCCGCACCGTCCGGATCGATCCCGAGGAGGGCTTCCACCTCAACGGCGTCCACACCAAGCTGAGGGGCGTCGACCTGCACCACGACCTGGGCGCGCTCGGCGCCGCGGTCAGCGCCGACGCGGTCCGCCGACAGCTGGAGATCATGAAGTCGATGGGCGTCAACGCCCTGCGCACCTCGCACAATCCGCCCGACCCGGCGGTGATCGACGGCTGCGAGGAACTCGGCATCGTCCTGCTGGTCGAGGCGTTCGACTGCTGGCGCACCGGCAAGAACCGCTGGGACTACGGCCGGTTCTTCGACGAGTGGTGCGAGCGGGACGCCGGCGAGATGGTGCTCGCCGCCCGCAACTCGCCCGCCGTGGTGATGTGGTCGATCGGCAACGAGGTGCCCGACTCCACCGCCACCGCCGGTCTGGCCATGGCCGACCGGATCATCGGCGCCATGAGGGCCGCGGACGACACCCGGCCGCTGGTCATCGGTTCCGACAAGTACCGCTCGCTGCCCGCGCGGGGCTCGGCGGCCGACCTGATGCTGGCCAAGCTGGACGGGCTCGGCCTCAACTACAACACCGCCAAGTCGGTCGACGCGCTGCACGCCGCCTACCCGCACCTGTTCCTCTTCGAGTCCGAGTCGTCCTCGGAGACCTCCACCCGCGGCACCTACCAGGAGCCCGAGCACCTCAACACCGGCGAGAACCACACCCCCGGCGGACGGGCCACCTCGTCCTACGACAACAACCTGGCGTCCTGGACCATGAGCGGCGAGTACGGCCACAAGAAGGACCGGGACCGCAAGTGGTTCACCGGGCAGTTCCTGTGGTCCGGCATCGACTACATAGGGGAGCCGACGCCGTACGACGTCTTCCCGGTGAAGGCGTCCTTCTTCGGCGCCGTCGACACGGCGGGCTTCCCGAAGGACATGTACCACCTGTTCCGCAGTCAGTGGACCGGTGAGCCGATGGTCCACCTGCTGCCGGCGACCTGGAACCACGCGGCGGGCGACACCGTCGAGGTGTGGGCCTACGCCAACGTGGACACCGTCGAGCTGTTCCTCAACGGCCGCTCGCTCGGCGTCCGGGAGTTCGACCGCAAGAAGACCGTCGACGGCCGCTCCTACCTGGAGACCACCGAGGCCACCGGCGACGACAAGACCTTCACCGCCGGCCCCTACCCCGGCAGTTACACCAGTCCCAACGGCAGCGCGGGCAAGCTCCACCTGGCCTGGCGGGTGCCCTACGCGCCGGGCGAGCTGAAGGCCGTCGCCCGCCGGGGCGGGAAGACGGTCGCCACCGATGTGCTGCGCACGGCCGGCGAGCCGACCGCGGTCCGGCTGACGCCCGACCGGAAGTCCCTGGCGGCGGACGGCCGTTCGCTGGTCTTCGTCACCGCCGACGTGGTCGACCGGCACGGCACGGTGGTACCCGGCGCCGAGCACCTGATCACCTTCGACGTGGCCGGCGGGTCGATCGCCGGACTCGACAACGGCCGCCAGGAGAGCGCCGAGCGCTACCAGGCGAGCACCCGCACCGCCTTCCACGGCAAGGCGCTCGCCATCGTCCGGGCCGGCACCCGCGCCGGGACGCTGACGGTGACCGCCCGCGCCGAGGGCCTGCGCACCGGCACGGCCGCCGTGCGGGCCGAGCGGGCCGCCGACCGCGCCGCCACGCCCGCGCCCGGGTTCGCCGCCGAGCACCCGGCGCCCGTGGCGTACCCGCACGCGGACGCCAGTTACTCCGGCCGCCCCGACACCCTCCCGGCCGCCGTGCTCGACGGGGACCCCGCGACCGGCTGGTCCAACGGCTTCGTCAAGGCGGCCACCGCCCTGCTGCCCGCCTTCACCGGCGCCCGTCCCGAGGACTGGATCTCGGTCGACTTCGGCCGCACCCGCCGCTTCGACCGGATCGAGGTCTCCTTCACCACCGACGCCACGCACGGCCTGCCCGCCGCCGTCGCGGCCGAGGTGTGGAACGGCCGGGCCTGGCGGCCGGTCCAGGACGCCCGCACCGACTGGGCCACCGCCTCCGACACGCCCACGGCCGTCACCTTCGCGCCGGTCCGCGGCTCCCGGGTCCGGCTCACCCTGACCAGCCGGTACCCCGGTGAGGCCCGGGGCGCGGTCCGGATCAGCCGGCTGGCGGCGCCGGCCGCCTGACCGGCCTCCGGCACCGGCAACACTGCCACGGTACCGTCCGGCGACCAGCCTGACCTGGTGCTATTTACGGGTCAGTACCCGAGCGGTACCGTGGAGGCATGCCAGCCTTGAACGTGGAGTTCAGTGACCGCGAACTCGAGGACCTGCGTCAGATCGCCAAGGAGCGCGGTACGTCGATGAAGGCCCTGGTCCGCGAAGCCGCCGCCGCCGACATCGCGCGGCACCGGGCGCTCCAGGAAGGGGCGGAGGCGTTCCGCCGCTTCTTCCAGGGACACGCCGCGGAGTTCGCCGCCGCCTTCCCCGACGACGAGCCGCCGGCCCGGGGCGAGGGGCGGGCCGCCTGACACATGGCATCCGTCCTCCACATCGACGTGCCCTGGCTGCTCCAGCGCCACGAGGAAGTGCTGCCGGACCAGCCCGTCATCAACGACTTCTCCGCACTGGTGGCCGCCGTCGCCCGGCACCGGGTCGACCCGCCCCGGCTCGGGGTGGACTCCGACCCGGCCTGGCGGGCCGCCGCCCTGCTGCACACCCTCGCCGTGCTCAGACCGCTGCCGTCGGCCAACGCCCGGTTCGCCTGCGCGACCGCCGTGGCCTACATGTTCGTCAGCGGCGCGGGCATCGATCCGCCCTACGGCGCGCTGGTCGACCTGGCCCGCGACCTGATGTCCGGCACGGCCGACGTCTACCGCGCGGCCGACCGGCTGCGGTCCTGGCAGATCTGACCCGACCCGGACCTGACTTTTCTTCAAGTGTGCAGGTTTCGCAAGTAACTTGTTGGCCTCAGGTGTTCGTGCCAGAGTGATGCCCCCGTGCGGGGGGTGACGGCCGGGTGACGCACGCGCCCTGATGGTCCGGGTCCGCTTCACCGTCGGTGCGCGCTCCCCGCTGTGGCTGTCGCCCGCGCGTGGGAAGGAAAACCCCTCAGTGCCCACCCCCCACCCCCCTCGTCCGCTCCGGCCCCCGTCCGGCGGGGACCCGGGGGAGTCCGACGACGCGCTCGCCGCCCGGCTGCGGGAGCGTCCGGAGAGCGTGGCCGCCCCGGCCGCCGCGCTGCTCACCGCGCGGCACTGGCGGCCGGCGCACGACTACGCCGCCATCTGCCTCGCCACCCCGGCGGACCTCGCCGCCATGGTCACCGCCGCCGCCTTCCGCAAGATCCTGGACCGGCTCGCGCAAGGCGACCCGGCCGGAGCGCTGCGCCCCCGGCTGCTGGTGGCCGTACGCGACACGGTCCGGCAGTGGTCCGCCGACGAGGCGATCACCGCGGCCCTGCCGGACCTGCTCAAACCGGCGGGCGGACGCGGCATGCGGGCCGCCAGGTCGCCGACCCCGGAGAGCCGGACGCTGGCCGCGCGGGCCTTCGAGTCGCTCCCGGCGACCGCCCGCTGTCTGCTGTGGCACACCGAGGTCGAGGCCGAACCGGTGCGCGTCCCGGCCGGGCTGCTCGGCCTGGACCCCGAAACGGCCGCCGTCGCGCTCACCCAGGCGCGGGAGACGTTCCGGGAGGCGTGCGTGCACGCCCATCTGCAGTTCGCGCCCACCCCGGACTGCCGGTTCCACAACCGTCTCCTCGACGTCCCGATCCGCCGCGGCACCACACTGCTCCCCGACGTCCGTGAACACCTGGAACACTGCCGGCACTGCCGGCACGCGGCCGAACAGCTCGCCCTGGTCGAGAAGGGACCGGCCACCCTCATCGCCGAGGCGGTACTCGGCTGGGGCGCCCGCCGCTACCTCGACTCCCGGCCCGGCCGCGCCGCCCCGGGCCCGCGCGCCGGGGACCCGGCACGGCACCGCGGCCGGCGCACCGGCCTGCTGGCCCGGATCCCGGTGCCCGGCCCGCTGCGCCGGCCGGGCTCGGTCCGGTCGGTGCTCCGCGGCGTCGGCGCCGCCTCGGCGGGCGTCCTGGTGACCGCGCTGGTGGTCAACAGCTGGTCCTACGACGGCAGCGGCGCCGGCCCGGCCGCCTCCACCGGCACCGCCGACCGCGACACCTCCGCCGCCGCGCCCGCGCCCACCGGGGCCGCCGGACCGCCGGACGGTCCGGTCGCCACCCGGCTGCGCAACGAGGCCGCCGGCCTGTGCCTGGACGTCCCCGGCGGACCGCGGGCCGGCGCGGGCGCCCGGCTGACGCCCTGCACCTCGCAGGAGACCCAGCAGTGGACGTACGAGGACGACGGCCTGCTGCGCTCGGTGGCCGACCCCGGGCTGTGCCTGGACTCGCGGGCGGACGCCGGCGTGGTCGTCCTGGGTACCTGCGCCGACGAGGGCACCGCCCGCGGCAACGACGTGCGCTACGCGCTGACCACGGACGACGAACTGGTGCCGCGCCGGGACCCGCAGCTGGCGCTCGCCGTCACCGCCGCCGCGTCCGGCGCGGACATCGTGGTCAAGCTGCGCGACAGCTCCACCGGGCAGCGCTGGCGCACCGACCCGGCCCCGACCTCCCCGACGTTCTCCGGGTCGGTGTCGATCGCCGGGCGGGAGGATCCGGCGGCGCGTTCGGTCGGACTGGCCGGGCGGTGATCAGCCGGCCCCCGCCGTGCCGTCGACGAGGTCGGCGGGGCCGGGGCCGGCCGCGCAGGCGTGTCCGGACAGGGCGAGGGTGAGGTCCAGTTCGGCGAGCAGGCACCGGATGACGTGCTCGACGCCCGCCTGCCCGTCCAGCCCCAGGCCGTAGACGTACGGGCGGCCCAGGAGGACGGCCCGGGCGCCGAGCGCGAGGGCCTTGAAGACGTCGTCGCCGGAGCGGATGCCGCTGTCGAACAGCACGGTGAGCCGGTCCCCGACGGCGTCCGCCACCCGCGGCAGCGCGTCCGCCGCGGCGACGGACCCGGCCACCTGCCGGCCGCCGTGGTTGGACACCACCACGCCGTCCACCCCGGCGTCGGCGGCGAGCCGGGCGTCGTCCGGGTGCAGTACGCCCTTCAGCACGATCGGGCCGTCCCAGTGCTCGCGCAGGAAGGCCAGGTCCGGCCAGGTCTTGGCGGGGTCGGCGAACATGGAGACGAAGTGCAGCACCGCCGCGTTCGGGTCCTCGTGCACCGGCTTGGCCAGACCCGCCTGGAACGCCGGGTCGGAGAAGTAGTTGGCGGTGCCCACGCCGTGCAGGAACGGCAGATACGCCTGGTCCAGGTCGCGCGGGCGCCAGGACAGCAGCGGGGTGTCCAGCGTGACGAACAGCGCGGTGAACCCGGCCGCCCTCGCCCGGGCCAGGAAACTGCGGGCGACCTCGCGGTCTTTCGGCCAGTACAGCTGGAACCAGCGCTCGGCGTCGCCCATCGCCGCGGCGACCTGTTCCATCGGCGTGCTGGACGCGGAGGAGAGGACGAACGGCACCCCGTGCGCGGCGGCGCCCCGGGCGGCGGCGGACTCCGCCTCCGGATGCATGATCGACAGCACCCCGACCGGGGCGAGTGCCAGCGGGGCGGGCAGCTCGCGGCCCAGTACCCGCACCGACAGGTCCCGCTCGTGCACGTCCCGCAGCATCCGCGGCACGATCCGGCGCCGGGCGAGCGCGGCGCGGTTGGCGCGGGCGGTGGAGCCGTCGCCCGCGTTGCCCGCCACGTAGCCGACCGGGCCCGGGCCCAGGCGCTGCTCGGTGAGCGCCTCGAGGCGGGTCAGATCGGTGGGCAGCCGGGGCACGGCGCCGGTCATCCCGTTCAGGTAGATCTCGTACTGGAAGTCCGCCCAGTGCTTCGCCATCCGTACGTCCGCCTCTCGTCGTCACCGCTGGGGCGGCCCGACGATACTCGCCAGTAACGAAAAGGTCTTCACCGCCGGGACCGGTGGCTGGTGTCGCACCACGGGAAGCGGCGGCTGCGGCGGCAGGTGCACAGGGCGACCCGGAACCGGTCGGAGGACACCGTCGTACCGTCCTCCAGTTCGATCTCCACCGGCCCCTCGACCAGCAGCGGGCCCGTGCGCTGGACGGTGATCCGGCGCGGCGCGTCAGACGGGGAGTTCGGCACGGACGACCACCAGCTCTTCCTCGTTGTCGGTCGGGGACAGCAGACCGCGCCGGCGCAGCCAGGCCTCCCGGCCGCGCACCACGGGCCCGAAGGCGATCCGGCGCCGCCGGGTCACCGCGGTCTTGAGACCGGCGGCCCGCAACTGCCCGATGGTGCCCTCGGGGTCGCTGAACGCCGACTGCACCAGCAGCAGCACCCCGCCGGGCCGCAGCCGCGCGGGCGCCTGCCGGCAGATCCGGTCCAGCAGCAGCCGGCCGTCGTGGCCCGCGTCCCAGGCCCGGGCCGCGCCGCGCGGCCGCCGGGGCCCGCCGGGCGCCGGCACGTACGGCGGGTTGGCCAGGATCAGGTCGAAGGTCTCGCCCGGCACGGGCGTGAACAGGTTCCCGTGCCGGACCCGGAGCGGCACTTGGGCCCGCGCGGCGTTCACCCGGGCCGTGCACACCGCCCGCCAGGACACGTCGACCGCGGTGACCCGGGCACCCCGGCGCGCGGCGGCCAGCGCCAGCGCCCCGGTCCCGGTGCACACGTCGAGCACCGTCGCGCCGGCGGCGAGCGGCTCGTCGGTCAGCGCGTCGCACAACAGCTCAGTGTCTTCTTGCGGGGCGTACACACCCGGCAGCACCAGAGGACTCACGCGTCCCCAGTACCCCGCTGGTCAGGAAGTATGGGCCGGGCCTTCGTCCAGCGAGGCGCGCAGCGAGGAGCGGCCCGCCCGCCACTCGGTGAGCAGCCGGGCGGCGAGCAGGTCCTCGACGTGTCCGGTGGCGTCGATGCCGAAGACCACGTCGGCGGCGAGCTGCGGCTCCTCCTCCAGCAGGCCGCCGATCACCTCGTGCCGCACGACCTGCTCGTGCACCGCGTCGGCCTCGACGTGCTCGTCGTAGAAGTGCTCGGCGGCCGGTCCGGCGCCGGTGCGGCGCATCGCCTCGGCCAGCCGCCGCGAGCCCGGCGAGGAGGTGATCTCGACCGCCGCGAAGTGGCCCACCAGGGCGCCGCGCAGCGACCGGTGCAGTCCGAACAGGGACATCATGTTCACGGTGGCCAGCGTCTCCGCGGCCGCCGCGTCCAGATAGTGCCCGTACGTGGTGTCCAGGCCGAGGTCGGTCATCAGGTCGGCGAACAGGCGGGCGTGCACCCGGTCGGCGCGGCCGCCGCCGTACTCGTCGAACTCCACCGCCGCCATCCCGGCCTTCGCCCGGCCCCACAGCCGGGGCAGCACCCAGGCGTGCGGGTCGGCCTCCTTCAGGTGGTACAGGGAGCGCTGGGCGGCGTACTCGCGCAGGTGCCACAGCTCGCCCTTGTCGCGCAGGAAGTGGCTGACGCCGGTGCCGTCGACGGGTTCCACCAGCAGGTCGGCGACGGCGTCCTCGACGGTGTCGTGGACCTGGGTGCCGGCTCGCAGGGCGGCCAGGAAGCGGTCCTCCAGGGCGGCGCGGAAGCGGAGGAGACCGGGGTCCCACTCCTTCTCGGGGTCGACCTCGGCGAAGCCCCGGTAGTGCAGTTCGTAGCACTGGTACAGGGCGAGCTGGAGGTCGTCGCCCCAGGCCGGGACGGACTCCACGGCCTCGGCGCGGGGGAGGGGATGGCCGGTGCCCCGCAGGTGGTCGCGGACGGCCGCGGAGAGGGGGCCTCGGGGGGACGGCAGGGACGGTTCTTCGCGGTCGGTGTGCATGGGGTGCGGGTACCCAGGGGGGTGGGTGGCATCCGTATCAGGGGTGGGTGCGGGTTCGTCGTGGCTGGTCGTGCAGTTCCCCGCGCCCCTTACGGCACTGCAGCGCCGCTTTCAAGGGGCGCGACCAGCCCCCGCCGGCCCGCATCCGCCGTACGACGATCAGGCCCCCTCTTCGTCGCGCCCCGACTGCTCCTGCGCCCCCACGTTGGGCGAGGTCGCGTCACCGGCCTCGCCCCGGTGCCGCCGCTCCGACGCCGCCTCCGGGTCCCGCGTCTCCGCCTCCTCGATCTCCCGCATGACCTCTTCCAGCGCCGTCTCGGGCTTCTCGTGCTCGTCGTCCTTCGCCATGGAGGGGCTCCTTTCTCGGACTGCTTGCGTCAGTGCGTGCCGGCCGCGATGCGCAACGGCACCGGCCCCGGGGGCGCGGCCCCCTCGTCGTCGCTGTGCCGGACGACCTGCGCCCACCAGGACGGGCCGTCCTCGATGTGCCGCAGCAGCACCCCCTCGCGGATCGCCCACGGGCAGATGGTCACCGTGTCCAGGCCGGTCAGCTTCATCGCCGTGTGCGCGATCACCGCGCCGGCCAGGCTCTGCGCGGCGCGCGGCGCGGAGATGCCGGGCAGCCGGGCCCGCTCGGCGGCCGGCAGCGCGGCCAGCCGGTCGATCGCCGTCCGCAGCTCCGGACAGTGCAACTGCCGTTCCACGAACGGCCCCTGGCGGCCGGGCGCGGCACCGCACAGCCGGCCCAGCTGCTGGAAGGTCCGGGAGGTGGCCACGGCGGTGCGCGGTCCCTCCCAGCGGATCCGGGCCGCCGCGTCCCGCAACTGGTGGCGCACCCGGCGCCGCAGCGCCCGTATCCGCTCCGGGTCCGGCGGGTCCTGCTCGCCGAAGAACTCGTGGGTCAGCCGGTTCGCGCCCAGCGGCAGCGAGGCCACGAAGTCGGGCAGCCGGCCGCGGCCGAAGGCGACCTCCAGGGAGCCGCCGCCGATGTCGAGCAGCGCCAGCGGTCCGGACCGCCAGCCCATCCAGCGCCGCGCGCCGAGGAAGGTCAGCTCGCCCTCCACCTCGCCCGGCAGGGTGCACAGGGCGACGCCGGTGCGGGCGCGCACGGTGCGCAGCACCTCCTGCCGGTTGGGCGCGGCCCGGACCACCGCGGTCGCGAACGCCAGCGGGTCGGCCGCGCCCCAGCGGGACGCGGTCCGGCTCGCCGCGGCGACCGCCTCGACCAGTCGCTCGACCGCCTCCTCGGGGATCGGACCCCCTGGTCTCACCTGCTCCGACAGGCGCAGCCGCCACTTGGCGGTGTGCACCGGCAGCGGTATCCCGTCCTGGGCGTCCGCCACCACCAGCCGGACCGTCTTGGACCCCACGTCCACCACGCTGATTCGCATGCTGCCGCAGGTACCCAGTTACGGAGCGGATCAACGTCGGTCACCCGGAGTTGGCCTGCTGCACACCCCTCGACGGCCGGTCCGGTCAGGCCAGCTGGCGCCGCACCAGTTCGCGCAGCCGGCCGCCGGTGTCCGCGAGCAGCACGGACGGCGGTCCCTGCTGGACCACCCTGCCGTCCTCCATGACGATCACCCGGTCGGCGTCCAGCACGGTGGACAGGCGGTGCGCGATGACGATCCGGGTGGCGTCCAGCGCCTTGGTGGACTCGATCACCGTGCGCTGGGTGGCGTTGTCCAGGGCGCTGGTCGCCTCGTCGAAGAAGAGGAGCCGCGGCCGCCGGATCAGCGCCTGGGCGATCATCAGCCGCTGCCGCTGCCCGCCGGAGACCGACCCGGCGCCGGAGACGATGGTGTGCAGGCCCATCGGCATCCGCCGGATGTCGTCGGCGAGCCCGGCCAGCTCGGCCGCCGCCATCGCCTCCTCGGGGGTGTACGGCTCGGTGCCGCAGATGACGTCCAGGATCGACCCGGTGAACGGCTGGGCGTGCTGGAGCACCACCCCGCACTGCCGCCGCACCGCCGACTGGTCCAGCGCGGCCAGGTCCTGACCGTCGTAGAGGACACTGCCGGACAGCGGGCGGTCGAAGCCGATCAGGAGTCTGAGCAGGGTCGACTTGCCGCAGCCGCTGGGGCCGACGACCGCCACGAACTCGCCGGGCCGCACCGCGAAGGACACGTCGTCCAGGACCAGCGGACCGTCGTCGGTGTACCGGAACGACAGCCGGCGCGCCTCGATCGCCCCGGTCAGCGGCCCCGGCCGGGTGCTCGCGGTACGCACCTCGGGGGCCGCCGCCAGCACCGGCCTGATCTCCTCGAACAGCGGCAGCGCGGCCACCGCCGACACGAAGGCGCCGGTCAGCTGGGTGACCGAGGTCAGCAGCATGGTCACCGAGGTGCTGAAGGTCAGGAACTCGGCCGCCGACATGGAGCCGCGCGCCGGGCCCGCCAGCAGCATGAACATCAGCAGCGTGCACAGCGGCAGATAGACCGCGCCGAGCACCGCGTTGAGGTTCTTGATCTGCCCGGCCCGCCGCTGGAGCTCGCGGCTGCGCGCGAACTGCCCGGCCCAGGCGGCGTACGCGTAGTTCTCGGCCGCCGCCACCCGCAGCTTGGGCAGGCCGCGCAGGGTCTGGAACGCCTGGTTGTTCAGCTTGTTGCCGAGCACCACGAGGCGCCGCTGCCAGCGCACCTGCCACAGCCCGAGCCCCAGGAAGACCGCCGCGACGACGACCAGCATGCCGAGCGCCGCCAGCGCCATCGGCACGCTGTACCAGAGCAGCAGCCCGAGGTTCATCGCGCCGACGGTCACCGACTGGGCCACCGTCGGGCCGACCCCGGCGAGCAGCCGGCGGATCTGGCTGATGCCCATGGCGGCACTGGCCAGTTCGCCGGTGGAACGCTCGGTGAAGAACTTCGTCGGCAGCCGCAGCAGCCGGTCCCACACGGCCGGCTGGAGGGTGGCCTCGATCCGGCCCTCCAGCCGCAGCACGGTCAGGTTCTGGAGCAGGGTGAAGGCCGCCGCCACCACCCCGCTCAGCAGCACCGCCAGACAGACCTGCGCGATCAGGTCCGTCCGCGCCCTGGGCACGTACTCGCCGAGCACCTTGCCGGTGGCGACCGGCACCAGCGCCCCGATCGCCACCGTGACCAGCCCGGCGAGCAGCAGCCGCAGCAGATCGCCGCGGGTGCCCCGCAGACAGAACCGCAGCAGCCGCAGCGGACCGGGCCGGCGCTCCGGCAGCGGCCGGTAGAACATCACCGCGCGCGGCTCGAACTCCCCGGCGTTCACCTTCTCCACCGGTGTCTCCCGGCCGGTCGCCGGATGCACGGCCACATAGCCGCCGCGCCGCCACAGCAGCGCCACCGGCGCCCCGGACAGCGCCCGGCGCCCCACCAGCGGCCCGACGTCCTCCCGCCACCAGCGCCCCGCCAGCCGGACCGCCCGGGTCCGGATCCGGGCGGCCAGCGCGATCCGCTCCACCTCGTCGAGCCGGTCGCCCCCGGTGCCGCCGGACGCGGGTCCGGCCAGCGCGATCCCGGCGGCCCGGGCGACCAGTTCGCAGGCCGCGTACGCGGCGTCCGCGTCGGCGGCCGTCGCGCGCCGCCCGGAGCGCTTGCCGAGAGCGGCGAGCAGGGTGCGGTCGGCCCGGACCCGCACCGCCTCGCCGGCCTCGATACCGGCGGCGGTGCGGGTCTCGTGAGTGTGCTCCAGCTGCTCGATCCAGCGGTCCAGCGTGGCCAGCAGCCGGTACTGCTGGTCCACCAGGGACTGCCACAGCGCCGGGTCCATCAGCAGGTCGGCGGCCGCCTGCGCGCCGTACGCGGCGCCGTAGCGCACGCTGCCCGGCGGGACCTGCATCCAGAACACGTCGTCGTCGCCGACCGCAGCCGCCCCGTCGCCGGCCAGCGGCGCCTGGAAGAGGACGGACAGGCCGCGGCCGACGCCCAGGGCGAGGGCGTACTCCAGCGGACTCGTCGTCGGCGGCACGTACTGCGGGGTGCCGCAGGCGTCGTAGGACCAGGTCTGGGGGCCGGCCGGCTGGTACAGCTCGCGCAGGCCGACGCGGCGTACCACGCAGTCGCGCAGCGGGCGGGCGACGAGGGTGTGCCGCGGGCCCGCGACCGGGCCGAGCAGCAGGGAGCCCGCCGCCAGCCGGCCGAGGTGGTGCCAGGTGCCCTGCTGCTCGGCGTCCACCGCGAACAGGTCCACCGCGCCCGCCGCGACCAGCCACAGCACCTGCGGCCCTTCCAGGTCCAGGCGGCCGGACCCGGCGCGGTCCACCGGCGTGCCCAGCGTGCCGAGCGCGCCCAGGACGACATCGCCGCCGTGTACGTCGGTCATCTCACCGCTCCCCGACCAGCGCCGCGTACGTGCCGCCGCGCGCCACCAGTTCCTCGTGCCGGCCGCGCTCCACGACCGTGCCCCGCGTCAGGACGACGATCTCGTCGCTGTCCCGCACCGTGCTCAGCCGGTGCGCGATCACCACACAGGCACAGCCCCGGCGGCGCAGGTTGTCCATCACCACCAGCTCGGTCTCCGCGTCCAGCGCGCTGGTCACCTCGTCGAGCACCAGGATGCTGGGCCGGCGCACCAGGGCCCGCGCGATCTCCAGCCGCTGGCGCTGTCCGCCGGAGAAGTTCCGGCCGTCCTGCTCGACCCGGCTGCGGATGCCGCCCGGCCGGCGCATGACGACGTCGTACAGCGCCGCGTCCTTCAGCGCCGCCACCACCGCGTCGTCCGGCACCGACGGGTCCCACAGCGCCACGTTGTCCCGCACGGTGCCCTCGAAGAGGAACACGTCCTGGTCGACGAAGGAGACGGAGGCCGCCAGCGCGCCGCGCGGGATGTCCGCGAGGCGCCGCCCGTCGATGCGGATCACGCCCTCCCACGGGGTGTACAGGCCCGAGATCAGCCGGGACACCGTGGACTTGCCGCTGCCGGAGCCGCCGACCAGCGCCACCTGCTGCCCCGGGCCGACGGTCAGGTCGAAGCCGGTGAGCAGCGGTTTGTCGAGCGGGCTGTAGCCGAAGGAGACGTTCTCCAGCTCGATGTGGCCGCGCAGCCGGCGCGTCGACTCGCCGGCGCCCGGACGGCCGTAAAGCGGGTCGGCGTCGAAGTTCTCCACGTCCTTGAGGCGGGCCACGTCGGCCGCGAAGTCCTGGATGCGGCCGGCCACGCCGTTCAGCCGGGTCAGCGGCGCGGTGAAGCGGGTGACCAGTGCCTGGAAGGCGACCAGCAGCCCCACCGAGAGATGGCCCTCCACCGCGCGCAGCCCGCCGATCCACAGGATGAGCGCGCTGTTGCAGGTGGCCAGGGCCGGCGCCACCACGCCCAGCCAGGCGCCCGGCACCCCGAGCCGCTGCTGCTCCTCCAACGTGGTGGCGTGCTGCCCGGCCCACTTGCGGAAGTAGCCGTCCTCGCCGCCGGTCGCCTTCATCGTCTCGATCAGCTGAAGACCGGTGTACGCGGTGTTGGTCAGCCGGGCGGTGTCCGCGCGCAGCTTCGCCGTACGGGTCGCGCGCAGCTTGACCACCACCCGCAGCGCCACGATGTTCAGCAGTGCCACGCCGACGCCGACGAAGGTGAGCTGCGGGTCGTAGGTGTACAGCAGCAGCGCGTACAGGACGACCACCACCGCGTCCACGCCGGCCGCCGCCAGGTCCCGGGACAGGGTCTCGGCGACCGCGTCGTTGGACTGGAGCCGCTGCACCAGGTCGGCCGGGCCGCGCTGGGCGAAGAACGTCACCGGCAGCCGCAGCAGATGCCGCAGGAAGCGGGCGCTGGAGAGGGTCGAGGAGATCAGCCGCCCGCGCAGCAGATTGCCCTGTTGCAGCCAGGTCAGCACCACGGTGAGCAGCACGCACGCCGCCATCGACGCGAACAGCACGCCGAGCAGCGAGGTCCGGCCGCCGATCAGGAACATGTCGACATAGGTCCGGCTGAGCGCGGGCACCGCCGCGCCGACCAGCACCAGCAGCAGACTCGCCAGCACCGCGGCCGGCAGGGTGCCCGCGGTGCCGCGCAGCCGGGCCGGCATCGCCCCGAGGACGCCGGGTCGCCGGCCGCCGGTGCGGAAGCCGGGGCCGGGCTCCATGGTCAGGACCACGCCGGTGAAGGAGCCGTCGAACTCCTCCAGGGTGACGAACCGGCGGCCCTTGCCGGGGTCGTTGATGTGCACGCCGCGGCGGCCGAAGCGGCGGCCCGTGCCGTCGTAGACGACGTAGTGGTTGAACTCCCAGAACAGCACCGCCGGGGCGGTGACCTCGGCGAGCGCGGCCAGGTCCATCTGCATGCCCTTGGCGGTCAGGCCGTAACTCCGCGCCGCCTTCAGCAGATTGCTGGCGCGCGAGCCGTCGCGGGAGACGCCGCAGGCGATGCGCAGCTCCTCCAGCGGGACGTACCGGCCGTAGTGGCCGAGCACCATGGCCAGGGAGGCGGCGCCGCACTCCACGGCCTCCATCTGGAGCACGGTGGGCGTACGCACCGTCCGCGCCCGGCTTTTGGGCACCCGGCGTTTCGGCGGGGCGGCGCGGCGCCGGCCCCGGTGCCCGGTTGTGGTGCTCATGGCAGCAGCCAGTCGACGGGGTGCTGGCCGGCCAGCCGGACCGAGCCGGTGCCCAGGGTCAGCGAGGACAGCGCGAACGGCGGTCCGTCCTCGGACGACCAGGCGTACCCGCTCTCGGTGGCGGCGGACCGGTCGAGGCTGACGGTCACGGCGACCGGCCTGCCGTCCTGGGTGAACTGCTCGCCGAGCCGGCTGTCGCCGAGGAAGGCGGAGATCTGCTGCGCGGACTGCGCGGCCCGGTCCACGGCGGTCACCCGGCCGCGCAGCACGCCGTACTGCTGGGCCGGCACCGACTGGAGGGTCAGGTCGACGGCGGCGTGCGCGGGGATCGCGGCGGCGTTCTCGGCGGGGACGTACACCGTGGCGTAGAGCGGGTCGTCGGCGTGCGCCACCTTCTCCACCGCGGCGACGTCGGCGCCGGTCCGGATGATCTGCCCGACGGTGGCGGCGAGCGCGCTGACCCGGCCCGCGTCGACGGTGCGCACCACGGTCTCGCCCTCGGCGGTACGGACCTTCAGGACCGGGGCGCCGGCGCCCAGCCGCTGCCCCGGCCGCGCGACGACGGCGGTGACCTGCCCGGCGACCGGGCTCTGGAGCAGATAGCTGCCCTGGTTGTGGGTGAGGACGGCCGGCGCGTCGACCGTGGCGGCCACCGAGCCGGTCACGGCCCATACGGAGGCGGCCGCCATCGCGAGCACGGTGACGGACAGCACCAGCCAGCCCTGGGGACGGGCGAAACGCACGGGGAGGTCGAACTCCTGCGGTGACTGGAGCTTGGCGAGGGCCTGTTGGCGGAACTGCACGGGGAGACGTCCAGGGGGATGCGCGAAGCGGGACGCCGAGAAGTCCCGGAGCCGGGGATGCGGCTCCGGGACTCAGCGGCACAGGGGCGCGGTTAGAGACCGGCGACCAGGCCGGTGACCGGGGCGGTGTTCAGACCGGTGACACCCTCGACCGTGCCGACGACCGTGTTGAGCACGCCGGAGACCGGGGCGATGCCGTCCACGACACCGGTGACGGTGCCCAGGGCGTTCAGGCCGCCGGAGACGTTGTCCAGCTCGGCGTCGGAGATCTCGGTGGTCTCGACCTGGGGGGTGGAGTTCATGAGGGAACTTCCCTTCGTATAGCCATTTCACAAGGGGGGAGCGGCCCCCTCTGGGGACAGATGACGGCCGCGACCGCGGGTGCCGGCGCCCCGGTCCGGAGCCCCGGCGGGCCCCGCGGTGCGATGGATCAAAGCACGCCGTCCGCTCGGGCTTCCACTTCATCACCCCGTCCCACCAGGCAACTTGCGTCACATACGGGGTCAACCGTGCAGGCCCGCGCACGCCTTCGCGGTCACTTCTTCACATGCGGCGCAGCATCGCCCCACCGGCCCCCCTTGTCGCCTCGCCGGCGAATCCGGCACACCTCTCCAATGGCGTGCCCGGGGGCGCGGGTTTGTGCAGAACCCCCAACGGCCGTGACCGGGGTGGGCATTCGATGTGCAGATTCCCTGAAGCGCCGGTTCCGCTTGTTGATCGGAACGGAGCGTCACCGACCGATTCCGTACGGTGCCGACCGGCCGCCGTTGAACGCCGCGCACGGCCCTCCCGTACCTCCTGCCAGCCAGGCGCCCCACCCCCGTCCCCAGGAGGTCGAGAAGGTTGAGTCACAAGCGAATGCCGAAGCGCAAGGCCGCGCTGGCCGCGGGCGGCGTGGTCGCGCTGGGAGCCGCCGCGATCCTGCTGCCGCAGGCGGGCGCCGCACAGAACGGCAGCTCGGACACCGCAGCGCCGCCCCGGACGCTGAAGGCGGCGGACGCCTCGGAGCTCGCCTCGCGGCTCGCCGGAACGCTCGGCGACGCCTTCGCCGGCGCCTACTACGACACCGGCGACCAGCAGCTCGTCGTCAACGTCGTCACCGGCGACGACAACGACGTGGCCGGGCGGGCGCAGAGCGCGGGCGCCGAGGTCCGCGAGGTCGACAACTCCCTCGCCGAACTGGCGGCGGGGGCCCGGACCCTGAAGGCGCGGGCGACCGTCCCCGGCACCTCGTGGGCGCTCGACCCGCGGACCAACAAGATCCTGGTCACCGCCGACCGCACGGTCACGGGCGAGCGGTGGGACCAGGTGGAGTCCACCGTCCAGGACCTCGGCTCCGGCATGGCGACGCTGAAGAAGTCGGCCGGCACCTTCGAAACGTTCGTCTCGGGCGGCGACGCGATCTTCGGCGGCGGCGCACGCTGCTCGCTCGGCTTCAACGTCACCGCCGCCGACGGCGCCCCCGCCTTCCTGACCGCCGGGCACTGCGGCGTCGCCGCCGAGCAGTGGTCCGACGCGCAGGACGGCGCGCCGCTGGCCACCGTCGAGGAGGCGGTCTTCCCCGGCGACGGCGACTTCGCCCTGGTCCGCTACGACGATCCGGCCACCGCGGCGCCCAGCGAGGTGAACGTCGGCGAGCAGACGGTCGCGATCAGCGAGGCCGCGGAGGCCACCGTGGGGGCGCGGGTCTTCCGGATGGGCAGCACGACCGGACTGGCGGACGGGCAGGTGCTCGGGCTCGACGCCACGGTCAACTACCCGGAGGGCACGGTCACCGGGCTCATCCAGACCGACGTGTGCGCCGAACCCGGGGACAGCGGCGGCCCGCTGTTCACCCAGGACGGCCTGGCGGTCGGCCTCACCTCCGGCGGCAGCGGCGACTGCACGGTGGGCGGCGAGACGTTCTTCCAGCCGGTGACGACCGCGCTGGAGGCGGTGGGGGCGACGCTCGGCGCCGGTGCGGGGGCCGGCGGTGACGCCGGGGAGGAGACCGGTGGGGAGCAGGCCGGCGGTGAGGAGACCGGTGCCGGCGTCGGGGACGAGGCGGGCTCCGGATACACGTCGGGCTCCGGTGACGAGGAGGGCGCCGCGCTGATGCCGACGCCGTGACCACCCGGCGTACGTCCCGCGGGCCGCCGTCAGGCGCCCCGTACCCGCAGCAGCAACAGGGCGATGTCGTCGGCGCGTTCCTCCGCGCCGGCCTCGTCGCGCACCAGCAGGTCGGCCAGCTCGTCCAGCGGCAGGCCGCCGGCCCGGGCCAGCCGCCGGCCCAGCCCGGCCAGGGCGTCGTCGAGGTCGACGCCGGGTGACTCCACCAGCCCGTCGGTGTAGAGGGCGAGCAGGGTGCCGGGGGCCAGCTCGACCTCGGTGGCCGGGTACGAGGCCGCCGCGTCGATGCCCAGCAGCGGACCCCCGGCCAGGTCCAGCACCCGGACCTGCCCGTCCGGCCGGCGCAGCAGCGGCGGCGGATGCCCGGCCCGGGACAGCACGGCCCGCCCGCCGCCCGGCTCGATCCGCAGATACAGACAGCTGGCGAACAGCTCGGTGCCCAGGTCGATCAGCAGCCGGTTGGTGCGGCGCATGACCTCCTCGGGGGCCCGGCCGACCGCCGTGTAGGCGCGCACGGCGGTGCGGACCTGTCCCATCAGCCCGGCCGCCGTCACGTTGTGTCCCTGTACGTCCCCGATGACCGCGGCCGCCGCGCCGCCGCCGGTCGGCACCAGGTCGTAGAAGTCGCCGCCGATGTCCATGCCCCGGGTGGCCGGCAGATAGCGGGCCGCCGCCTCGAGGCCGGGCAGCGCCGGCAGGGTGTGTGGCAGCAGCGCGGCCTGCAGCCCGTGCGCCAGCCGGTGCTTGGCGTCGTACAGCTGGGCGCGGTCCAGGGCCTGCGCGACCAGTCCGGCCAGGCTGGTGAGCACCGCCCGTTCGTCCTCGGTGAAGACGTGCGGCGCGGCGTAGGCGAGGACACAGGTGCCGACCGGCCGTCCCGAGGCGATCAGCGGCAGGAACGCCCAGGCCGCGAAACCGTCGGGGGTGGTCTGCCGGACGGGGTACCGGCGGTGCAGTTCCGCCAGCGACTCCAGGAACACCGGCGTTCCCTTCCGCAGGGCGTGGGTGCCGGGGGTGCGCTCGGTGAGCGGCATGCCCTCGAACGGTTCGAGGACGCGCGGGTCCGGGTAGCCCCGATGTCCCAGGACCCGCATCCGCCCCGCCTGCGAGCCGAGCACGATGAGCGCCTGGGCGCCGACGGTCGGCGCGATCTCGTCCGCGACGAGCTGCACCACGTCCCGTACCCCCACCGCCTGCGCGAGCGCCCCGGTCAGGCTCACCATGTGGGAGACGGTGACGAGCCGGGAGGGCGCCCCGGCGGCCGGCGGCGCGGCCGGGGCGTCCCCGGCCGCCGCGCGGGCCCGGCCGACGCGGACACTGAGCCCGGTGCGGCTCGGGTACAGCCGGAAGGACAGCCAGTCGCCGGGCGGGCGCAGCGCCACGAACGAGGTGCCGCGCTGGCTGAGCAGCGCGGCCCGGTAACGGTCCTCGTACACCGGGTCGTTCAGCCACGGCACCGCGGACCACAGCCGGGTGCCGAGCAGCCGGCCGGCCGGGACGCCGAGCAGACCGGCCGCCGCGGCGTTGACGAAGCCGACCCGTCCGTCCAGATCGAGCGAGCACAGTCCGTACGGCAGCCGCGCCACCATCCGGACGGCCTCCACCGAACCCAGCGTGCCGGGCAGCCCGTCCACGGTCGGCGCGGCCGGCAGGTCGGGCTCGGGGCGGACGGGCAGGCCGGCCCGACAGGCCCGTTCCAGCCGGCCGGCCAGCCGCCGGCAGGCCGCCGTCAGCCGGTCGCGGTCCCGGGCGGACAGCTGTGCCGGGTGCGAGCCGGGCCAGGTCAGGAAGACGGCGCCGTACGCGGCGGACCCGGTCGCGACCGGCAGCGCGGCCATCGCGAACGGGTAGGGGAGCACGACCGCGACCCGCGGGTAGCGGCGGGCCATCTCCTCCTCGCCGGCGATCCAGATCAGCCGCCGCTCGCGCAGCGCGTCGGCCACCGGGACGCCCGCGTGCGGCGTCACCCGTTCCCAGGGCGCCGCGAAGACCCGGGGCAGTCCCGCCATCACGGCCATCTCCAGCACCGGCGGATCGGCCGCCAGCAGGTACATCGCGCCGGCCTGCGCCCGGGTGTCCTCCATCATCTCGGCCAGCGCCAGGGAGAGCACCGGCCGGCTCACCGGCGCCGGCGCGGACATCTGCCTGTCGGACACACCGCCCACCTCCTCGCACGGCCGCGCGGCGGCCCCCCGCTCATCAAATCTCCTCCCTGCCGCCCACTCCCGCACGGCGAACACCACGGGGGCGCGGGGGCGCGCCCAGATGCGGGGCGCGGGGGCGGGGTGCGCGCCGGGCTCGTCGGCCGGTGCTGTCGGCGCCGCGCGGGGATCCGCCGGCCGCCGGGCCGCCCCGGGCCCTGCCCCGCCCGGCGGCGGCCCCTGTGCGCACAGGGGCTGCGCGGACCCCGTACAAGCGCTGTAATGGCGGCGTGACCAGTGAGGGTGACGGGGGACGCGGAGCGGGAACCGCGCGGGCCGCGAGTGCCCTCCGGGCGCTGGCGTCCGGCGCCGATCCGGGCGACCGGCTGCGCCGCACCCTCGAACAGGCCCTCGTCTTCGCCGGCGCCTCCCTCGCCGCCCTCTACGCCCCCGGCGAGGACCCCGGCCTGCTGTGCCTGGCCGAGTCGGCCGGAGTGCCCCGGACGCTGTACGGCGTCCGCGACGCGTATCCCGCGACCGGCGACTCCCCGGTCGCCGAGGCGCACCGCGGCGGCCGTCCGGTGTGGCTCGGACCGGCGGAGCTGGCCGGGCTGGCCGCCGCCCGGCACGTACCGGCGGGCGGGTTCTCCCTGGCGGCGCTGCCGCTGCCCGGCGACGGCGGCTGCCTGCTCGCCGTCACCGAACGCCCGGACGGCTTCGGCACCGGCGACCGCGCGCACCTGGAGCTGATCGCCGGGGCCGTCCCGCGGCCCGCCCCGGCCACCGCCGCCGACCGCGGCGAACTGCCGCCCGACCTGTTCACCCTCGCCATGGACACCGGCCGGGTCGAGGTCGGCGACGCCATCCTGGACCTGTTCGGGCTGGCCGCCCGGGAGTTCGACGGCAAGATCGAGACGCTGCTCCGGCTGACCGTGCCGGAGGACCTCCCGTCCCTGATGTCCGTGGTCGAGGCCGACCACATGTCGCTGGGCGAACGGGAACTGGAGTTCCGCGTCCTGCGCCCCGGCGGACCTCCGCGCTGGCTGCGGCTGCGCGGCCGGCTGCGGCCCGCCGGCGACGGCCGCCCGGCCCGCCTGGTGGGCACCGTCACCGACGCCGCCGCCCTGCGCTCCCACGTCACCGACGTCGCCCGGGTCCAGCGGCTGGCCGCCGCGCTGGCCACCGCCGGCACCGTCCGCGAGGTCGGCCAGGCCGTCGTCGCCGCGCTGCGCGGACCGCTGCGCGCCGACCGGATCGCGCTGGCGGAACTGGAGAACGACCGCCTCGTCGTCACCGTCCTCGACCCGCCCGACCCCGAGGCGTGGCCCGAGGTGTGGCGCACCGAATGGCGCTCCGAGTGGCCCGACGCCCCGGTCCGCGCCATGCCCACCCTCGCCGCGGTGCTGCGCGACGGCCGCCCCGAGGTCTGGCCGGCCGGCACCGGCGACCTGGAACCCGCCCTCGCCGACGTCGGCCCCGGCGGCCTGGCCGTCCTGCCGCTGCCCGCCGGCGACCGGCCCTGGGGCGTCTGCCTGATCGGCTGGGACGGCCCGCACGACTTCGGCCCCGACGAACGCGCCCTGCTCACCGCCTCCGCCGGACTCGCCGGACAGGCCCTGACCCGGGCCCACGCCTTCGACGCCGAACACGAACTCGTCGGCATGCTCCAGCGCCAACTGCTGCCCCGCCGGCTGCCCGAACTGCCCGGCGCCCTCGCCGTCGCCCGCTATCTGCCCAGCACCGCCGGCCTGGCCCTGGGCGGCGACTGGTACGACGTGATCCCGCTGCCCGACCACCACGTGGCCCTCGTCATCGGCGACGTCCAGGGCCACAGCGCCGGCGCCGCCACCCTCATGGGCCAGCTGCGCACCGCGCTGCGCGCCTACGCCGTCGAAGGGCACCCGCCGGACGTGGTGGTCGCCCGCGCCAACCGGCTGCTCGCCGACATGGAGACCGACCTCTTCGCCACCTGCGTCTACGTCGACCTCGACATGGAGGAGGGCACCGCCTGGTGCGTACGGGCCGGTCATCCGCCGCCGGTGCTGCGCCACCCGGACGGCCGCACCGAGATCGTCGAGGCGGAGGGCGGCCCGCCGCTCGGCGTGGTCGACCAGGCCGACTTCCCGATGAGCCCGCTCGGCCTGCGCCGCGGCACCCTGCTCGCGCTGACCACCGACGGCCTGGTCGAGTCGGCCGACGCCGACCTCGACGAGGGCCTGGCGGCCCTGGCCCGCGGCCTCGCCGCCGCCGACCCCGCCCACCTCGACCTGGTCGCCGACGCCCTGCTGGGCGGCGCCCGCCGCAGCGACGACGTGGCCCTGCTGCTGGTCCGCTACGACGGGATGGCGCTGCGCCCGCTGCGCGAGAGCTGGACGGTGTGGCGGGTCCCCGAGGCGGTCCGGCACGCCCGCCGCTTCACCCGGCGCACCCTGCGCGCCTGGGCCCTGCCGGACACCGGCGTCGACGCGGTCCTGCTGGTCGTCTCCGAACTGGTCACCAACGCCCTGGTGCACACCGAGGGACCGGTCCGCCTCCACCTCACCCTGGTCGGCGACCGGCTGCGGATCGCGGTGGCCGACTCCTCGCCGCGCACCCCGGCCAAGCCCACCAGCATCGGCTGGGAGGCCACCGGCGGCCGCGGCATCCTCCTGGTCGAGGCGGTGTCCGCGGCCTGGGGGACGCTGCCGGTCAGCGGCGGCAAGCAGGTCTGGAGCGAACTCCCGGTCGGCCGGTGATGACGGAGCGCGCCGCCGGGTACCCGGCGCGGGACCGCGGCTTCGCACAGCGAGGAAAGAGGCAGCCATGACCCAGTACGTCCGCGACATCATGACCGGCGACCCGGTGACCGTCGCACCGCAGACCTCGGTGACCGCCGTGGCCCGCATCATGCGCGACCAGGACCTGGGCGCCGTCCTGGTGACCGACGGCGACGACCTGCGCGGCCTGGTCACCGACCGCGACCTGGTGATCCGCTCGCTGGCCGACGGCGGCGACCCGGAGCGGACCACCGTGGCCGGCGCGTGCAGCGGCGACGTGGTGACCGTCGGCCCCGACGAGGAACTGGACCGGGCGGTGCGGCTGATGCGCGAGCACGCCGTGCGCCGGGTCCCGGTGGTCGACGCCGGACACCCCGTCGGCATCGTCGCCCTGGGCGACCTGGCGATGGAGCGCGACCCGGAGTCGGCGCTCGGCGACATCAGCGTGGCCCGGCCCAACACCTGAGCGCGTTTGACCGGCCCCGGCCGGGAAACCCGTCCACCTTCGTCGTGAAGAGCGTGAAGAGAAGGCAGTTGATGATCCCGTGATCACGGACACCAGTGAGAAACCCGTCGACCCGCGCCCCGAGACCGGCTGGTCCGAGGCCCGCCGCCGGCGCGGCACCGGCCCGGTACGCACCTGGGTGCCCGCCGTCGAGGACACCGGCGCCCCGCGCGCGGCGCAGCCGGGCCCGGAGCCGCACATCGTGCGCGGCGAGGACTGACCCCGCCGACGAGCCCGACAGCGGTCGGTTCAACTAACGTTCCGTTCACCCCGGGGGACAGTAGGGTGAACCAGATGAAGGCACTGGTGCTGTCCGGCGGCGCGGGCACCCGGCTGAGGCCCATCACACACACCTCGGCCAAGCAACTCGTCCCGGTCGCCAACAAAGCTGTCCTGTTCTACGGACTGGAGTCCCTGGCCGACGCCGGTGTCACCGACGTCGGCATGATCGTCGGTGACACCGCCGCGGAGATCGAGGAAGCGGTCGGCGACGGATCGAGATTCGGCCTGAAGGTCACCTACATCCCGCAGGAACGCCCGCTGGGGCTGGCCCACGCGGTACTGATCGCCCGGGAGTACCTGGGCGACGACGACTTCGTCATGTACCTCGGGGACAACTTCGTGGTCGGCGGGATCACCGACCTCGTCGCGGAGTTCCGCACCCACCGGCCCGACGCCCAGATCCTGCTCACAAAAGTCGCCGACCCGCGCTCCTTCGGCGTCGCCGAACTCGGCCCGGACGGGCAGGTGATCGGCCTGGAGGAGAAGCCGGAGCAGCCCAAGAGCGACCTCGCCCTCGTCGGCGTGTACCTTTTCACCCCGGCCATCCATGACGCGGTCCGGGCCGTCAAGCCGTCCTGGCGCGGGGAGTTGGAGATCACCCACGCCATCCAGCACCTCCTCGACAGCCGTGCCGACGTACGCTGCACGGTCATCAAGGGCTACTGGAAGGACACCGGCAACGTCGGCGACATGCTGGAGGTGAACCGGGCGGTCCTGGAAGGCATGGAGCGCCGCATCGACGGCGAGGTGGACGCCGCGTCCGAGACCATCGGCCGGGTCGTGGTGGAGAAGGGGGCACGGATAGTGAACTCGCGCATCGTGGGGCCCGCCGTCATCGGCGCGGGCACCGTGGTCAGCGACTCCTATGTGGGCCCGTTCACCTCCGTCGCGGAGAACTGCCGGATCACCGACAGCGAGGTGGAGTTCTCCATCGTGCTGCGCGACTCCTCGATCCACGGGGTGGGCCGGATCGAGGCGTCGCTCATCGGCCGGCACGTGGAAGTGACCCCGGCACCCAGTGTGCCCAGTGCCCACCGACTCGTCCTCGGAGACCACAGCAAGGTGCAGATCCACTCATGAAGCTTCTCGTCACCGGCGCCGCCGGCTTCATCGGCTCCCGCTACGTCCGTACCCTGCTGGCCGACGACGCGCCCAACGCGCCGCACATCACGGTGCTGGACAAGCTGACCTACGCGGGCACCCTCGACAACCTCGAACTCGGCCACCCGCGGCTGACGTTCGTCCAGGGCGACATCCGCGACGCCGAACTGGTCGGCACCCTGGTGGCGGAGGCCGACCAGGTGGTGCACTTCGCCGCCGAGTCGCACGTCGACCGCTCCATCCTCGGCGCCGACGACTTCGTCCTCACCAACGTCGTCGGCACCCAGACCCTGCTCGACGCCGCGCTCCGGCACGGCCTGGAGACGTTCGTGCACGTCTCCACCGACGAGGTGTACGGGTCGGTCGCCGAGGGCTCGGCGGCCGAGGAGTGGCCGCTGCGGCCCAGTTCGCCGTACTCCGCCTCCAAGGCGTCCTCCGACCTGATCGCCCTGGCCTACCACCAGACCCACGGCCTGGACGTGCGGGTCACCCGCTGCTCCAACAACTACGGCCCGCACCAGTTCCCCGAGAAGGTCGTCCCGGTGTTCGTCACCAACCTCCTCGACGGGCAGCACGTCCCGCTCTACGGCGCGGGCCTCAACGTCCGCGACTGGCTGTACGTCGACGACCACTGCCGGGGCGTCGAACTGGTCCGCACCCGGGGCCGGGCCGGAGAGGTCTACAACATCGGTGGCGGCACCGAACTGACCAACAAGGAGCTGACCGGCCTGCTCCTGGACGCCTGCGGGGCCGGCTGGGACCAGGTCGAGTACGTCGAGGACCGCAAGGGCCACGACCTGCGCTACTCGGTCGACTGGACGAAGATCCGCGACGAACTCGGCTACCGTCCCGAACACGACTTCGCCACCGGCCTCGCCGAGACCGTCGCCTGGTACCGCGACAACCGCGCCTGGTGGGAGCCGCTGAAGCGGCGCGTGCAGCGGGAGCACGCGTGAGGTGGCTGGTCACCGGCGCGGGCGGCATGCTCGGCCGGGACGTCGTCGCCGAACTGACCCGGCGCGGCGCCGAGGTCACCGCGCTGGACCGCGCGGCCCTGGACATCACCGAACCGGCCGCCCTGGAGGACGCGTTCACCGTCCACCGCCCCGACCTGGTGGTCAACTGCGCCGCCTACACCGCCGTCGACGACGCCGAGACCGACGAGGCCCGCGCCCTGGAGATAAACGGCGAGGGCCCCCGGCTGCTGGCCCGGACCTGCGCCGCGTACGGCGCCCGGCTGATCCACGTCTCCACCGACTACGTCTTCGACGGCGCAGGCCGCGACGCCCCCTATCCCGAGGACCACCCGACCGCCCCGCGCACCGCCTACGGCCGTACCAAGCTGGCCGGCGAGCGGGCCGTCGCCGAGGAACTCCCGGACGCGAGCGCCGTGCTGCGCACCGCCTGGCTCTACGGCGTCCACGGCCGCAGCTTCGTACGCACCATGATCGAGCTGGAGGGCCGCCGGGACACCGTCGACGTCGTCGACGACCAGCGCGGCCAGCCCACCTGGAGCGCGGACGTCGCCGCCCGGATCGCCGACCTCGGCCCGCTGGTCGGCCGCGGCGCGAGCGGCGTCTACCACGCCACCAGTTCGGGCGAGGCCACCTGGTACGACCTGGCCCGGGAGGTCTTCGCCGGGCTCGGCGCCGACCCCGACCGGGTCCGCCCGACCGGCAGCGCGGCCTTCACCCGGCCCGCGCCCCGCCCCGCATACAGCGCCCTCGCGCACGGCCGCTGGCAGCACACCGGGCTGCCCGCGCCGCGCGACTGGCGTGCCGCCCTGCACGAGGCTCTTCCCCGAATCTGCAAGGAGTCCAGTTGAAACGCCATGAGTTCCTGCGGGAACTGCACAAGGTCAGCGCCAACCGCAACTACCTGGAGATCGGCGTCAACGACGGCCGCAGCCTGCGCCTGTCCCGGGTCCCCAGCATCGCGATCGACCCCGCCTTCAAGGTCGTCTCGGAGCTGAAGTGCGACGTCCACCTGGTGAAGGCCACCAGTGACGACTTCTTCGCCCGCAAGAACCCCCTCGCGCACCTCAAGAGCGGCCGCCACCCGCTGCGCAACATGCGCCGCGGCCGCTCGCTGACCGGCTACTGGCGGCGCACCACGCTCGACCTGTCGTTCATCGACGGCATGCACCTGTTCGAGTACGCGCTGCGCGACTTCATCAACGTGGAGAAGCACTCGGACTGGTCCAGCGTGATCGTCTTCGACGACATGCTGCCGCGCAGCGTGGACGAGGCGGCCCGGGACCGGCACACCGGCGCCTGGACCGGCGACGTCTACAAGGTCATCGAGGTGCTGACCCGCTACCGGCCCGACCTGGTGACCGTCCTGGTGGACACCCAGCCCACCGGCCAGCTCGTGGTGTTCGGCGCGGACCCGGAGAACACCGTGCTGACGGACAAGTACGACGAGATCATGGCCGAGTACCTGGTCGAGGACCCGCAGAAGGTGCCCGAGGCGATCCTGGAGCGGTCCGTCGCGGTGCCGGCCGAGAGCCTCCTCCAGGCCGGCTTCTGGGGCCGCCTGGCCAAGGCCCGCAACCTGGGCCTGGGCCGGGCCCGCGGCTGGGAGCCGCTGCGCCGCGCGGTGGAACAGGTCGGCGTCAGCCGCTAGCCGGTCCGGTCACGGGCGGGGCCGGCCCGCCGGGCGGGGAGTCCGGCCCCGCCCGGCGGCGCTCGCGTCGCTCCCACTGCCGCGCGGGCGGCCGCAGTACGCCCGCGCACCGCCCGCCGCTCTACCGGCCGCGCAGTCCCTCGTAGTACGCCGTGCACTGCGCGTAGCTCGGCAGCAGCCCGGCCCGTTCCGCCTCGGCCAGCGTCGGGGCCGCGGCGTCCTTCTCGGACAGGACCGGGGCGATGCCCTGTGGCCAGGCGATGCCCAGCGCGGGGTCGAGCGGATGCACGCCGTGCTCCCGGCCGGGCGCGTACCCGGTCGAGCACAGGTACACCACCGTCGCGTCGTCGGTGAGCGCCATGAAGGCGTGCCCGAGTCCCTCGGCGAGGAACACCGCGTGCCGGGTGTCGTCGTCGAGCCGCACCGCCTCCCACTGCCCGAAGGTCGGGGAGCCGGTGCGGATGTCGACCACCACGTCCAGCACCGCGCCCCGGACACAGGTGACGTACTTCGCCTGTCCGGGCGGCACCTCGGAGAAGTGCACCCCGCGCAGCACGCCCCGGCGGGAGACCGAGCAGTTGGCCTGCGCCAGCGTCAGGTCGTACCCGGTGGCCGCGCGGAACTCCGCGCCCCGGTACCACTCGTGGAAGCTGCCCCGGTCGTCCGGGAACACCTTGGGTTCCAGCACCCAGGCGCCCGCCATGTCCAGTGCCCGCACGTTCAGTTCCTCACCTTCCGCAGGGCGGCCCCCAGCAGCCGCCGGGCCCTGCGCCACAGCCGCTGACCGAGCCCGGGCCGCGGCGGCGGACCCACCCGCACCTCGCCGCCCTCGACCCGCAGCGGCTGCGGCAGCGGGTGGAAGCGCGGCTCACCGGCCCCCGGGGTGAGGCAGACGGCGGCCTTCCAGGTGCCGCCGGCCAGCACGGCGGCCGGCAGTACGGCCGTCAGCCGCGACCGCGCCGGGTCCGGGGTCGGGGCCAGCGTGCCGGGCACGTCGACGGACCGGCCCGGCGTGGCGAACCGCACCAGTACCTCGCTCTCGCCCGGCACGTACAGCGGCAGGGCCGCGCCGAGCCGGTCGCCGGTCGCCGACAGGTCCGCGCGCGGCAGCCCGAGCCGCTTGGCGGGGGCGCCGAGGTCCAGGGAGAGATTGCGGTGCGGGTCGGTCCAGTACGGCAGTACGGCCCGCGCGGCGACGACCCCGGCGGGCGGCGCGAGCCGGCCCTGCGGCCGGGGCACCGGACCGAGCCGGCACTCCTTGGTCCAGCCGCCCAGCTTGACCCGGACCAGGGCGTCCCAGATCCCGGTGCCGGGCAGCGTGTCCGGGTCCACGGCGGCCGTCGCCCGCAGGGTGAGCCGGACCCGGCCGTCGTCCCCGGCGGGGACCGCCTCGCGGGTGAACCGCACCGGCTGGAAGTGCTGGGCGGCGCTGGAGCGTTCGCGCAGCAGCAGATCGGCGGTGGCCGCCTCGAACCGGGCGGCGGTCTGCCCCTCCACCCACGCGACCGCCTCGGCGACGTCCTTGGGCGCGTCCTCCAGGGCCGTGCCCGCGGCGTCGGCGGGGAACGTCATGGGCTGCCCGGCGCAGGTGTACTCGGCCCGGAAACCGATCTCCAGTGTGCCGCCTTGCCAGGTCACCGTCTCGGGCGCGGAACTCAGCGCGACGGACGCCTCCCACTCGGCGAACGCCACCAGGTCGTCGAACCGGTCGGCGGCGGTCAGCGCGGCGACGACCTGCTGGGTCGGCTGGAGCCCGGCCGCGACGCCGGGACCGAAGCGCTCGACGACGACCTTGTGGATCTCCGCGAACAGGTCCCGGCGGTAGTCCTCGGGGGCGGCCAGCAGCCGCTTGCCGCGCAGCCGTTCGACCATCTCGTTGCGCAGCCAGCGCCGGAACAGCCGGTCCCGCAGCGAGCCGGGGTCGGTGTACTTCTCGACGATGTCGAGGGCCTCGCGGAGGTTGCCGAAGTAGCCGACCGGGTCGAAGCGCTGGAAACCGGCGTTAGAGGCGTCGTCCCGCTTGACGTGGTAGTAGCAGACGTAGTCGCTGAGCACGGAGACGTTCGCCGCGCGCAGGTACGCCTCCGTCACGAAGACATGGTCCTCGAGCCGCCGCCGGCCCTCCGGGAACCGGAGCCCGATCCGGTCCAGGAACTCCCGGCGCACCATCTTGTGCGGGGTGAGACTGTCGATCAGCGGCGAGTTGGCCAGGGTGGCCCGCGGATGGTTGCGGCGGAACAGCTCCACCGGCACCGGGCGGCCCTTGCCGGCCATCTTGCCGACCACCACATCGGCCCCGTTGGCGACCCCGTAGTCGTACATCCGCTCCAGGGCCTCGTCGCCCAGGTAGTCGTCGTTGTCGACGAACATGACGTACTCGCCCCGGGCGGCGCCGATGCCGACGTTGCGGGGCTTGCCCGACCAGCCGGAGTTCTCCTGGTGGATGACGTGCATCCGGGGGTCCTCGGCGGCGAGCGCGTCGAGCCGGGCCGGGGTGGCGTCGGTGGAGCCGTCGTCGACGAAGATCACTTCGTACGCTTCCGGCGGCAGCGACTGCCGCTGCAACGAGGCGATGCAGTCCTCGATGTATGTCCCCGGGTTGTAGACGGGAACGATGACGCTGACCTTGACCGGCATCAGGCTGGGGCCCCCTGGGTCTCTTGCCGTATCTGTGCTGGTGTGGCGAAGGGTGGCCCGATGCTAACGCGGCCCGCTGTGTTCGCCACCTCCGGCCCGGCCCCGAGACCGTGTTGTGAGGTGACCCCGGCCGGGATCAGCCGTGCGTCTTGTCCAGCAGGGCGAGCACCTCGGCCGTCGTGCCGGTCTCGCCGAGCCGCGGGAAGATCCGCTGCACGCTGTTGCGGTGCGTCTCCTCGTTCATGTCGCTCATCGCGTCGGTGGCCAGGGTGACGTGATAGCCGTGCTCGTGCGCGGCGCGGGCGGTGGACTCCACGCCGATGCTGGTGGCGATGCCGGTCAGCACGATCTGGGTGACGCCCCGGCGGCGCAGCTGCACATCGAGGTCGGTGCCGTGGAAGGCGCCCCAGTTGTGCTTGGTGACGGTGATGTCGCCGGGGTGCCCGGTCAGTTCGGGGGCGATGACGTCCCAGCCCGCGGGCAGCGAGCGGCCGGCACCGGCCGCCTCGGTGCGGCCGGGCACGGCGTCCGCCCCGTCGGCCGCGAAGGAGACCCGGACCAGCGCCACGGGCAGCTTCCGGGCCCGGAAGGCGTCGGCCAGCCGCACGTTCCGGGCGAGCACGTCGGCGCCGGTGTGCGGGACGACGGGGGCGCCGAGGATGCCGGCCTGGAGGTCGATGACGACGAGCGCGGTACGGGGGTCGAGGGTGGTGAGAGCCATGAGGGGGTGCCTTTCGATGGTGCGGTGATGCGGTGGGTGGGCCGGGTACGGCGGTGGGTGGGTCGGGTACGGGGGTCAGGGGCGGGTGAGCCGCTCCAGCAGGGCGAGTGCGTCGAGCACGGTCTGCCGTTCCGCCTCGCTGCACCGGTCCTGGAAGGCGCGGGCCAGCCATTCGCCGCGGATCTCCCGGTCGCCGGCGGCGCGGGCCCGGCCCGCGTCGGTGAGGGTGACGAGCTGCCGGCGGCCGTCGTCGGGATCGGGGGCGCGGCGGATCAGCCCGTGCCGCTCCAGCGCGGCGAGCGTCGCCGCCATGGACTGCGGGCGGACCCCCTCGGCGGCGGCGAGCGCGCTGGCGGTGGCGGCGCCGTGCTTGCCGACCAGGGTGAGGGCCGACACCTGGGACGGGGTGAGGTCCTCGTCCCGGGCCACCTCCCGGATCCGGCGGCGCAGCCGGCTGAACACCACGCGCAGGTCCTGCGCGGCGCGGGCGGCGGAGTCGGAGACACCCTCGGCGGGCTCGGCGGCTTCCCTGTTCATGCCTCCGACCCTAAAATCGACAGGCCAGCCTGTCCAGTCAAGGCTGCGCAGTTTTACCTGTTCATGTCCGTGGGCCCCGGACCACTGCCGGGGACCTACGCTGGACCGGTGCGCCTGCTGATCATGTCCGACACCCATCTGCCGAAGCGCGCGCGGGAGCTGCCCGCCGCGCTGCTGGCCGAACTGCCGCGCGCCGACGTCGTGATCCACGCGGGGGACTGGGTCGACCCGGCCACCCTCGACCTCCTTCAGGACCGCGCCCGCCGGCTGGTCGCGGTGTACGGCAACAACGACGGGCCCGAGCTGCGCGCCCGGCTGCCGGAGGTGGCCCGCGCCGACCTCGGCGGCCTGCGCTTCGGCGTCGTCCACGAGACCGGTCCGGCGACCGGCCGGGAGGCCCGCTGCGCGGCGCGCTTCCCCGACCTGGACGTGCTGGTCTTCGGGCACAGCCACATCCCGTGGGACAGCACCGCCGACAGCGGCCTGCGGCTGCTCAACCCCGGTTCGCCGACCGACCGGCGCCGCCAGCCGCACTGCACCTACCTGACGGCGACGGTCACCGACGGCCGGCTCGACGACGTCGAACTGCACCGGCTGCCGCCGCGCCCGGCGGCACGCCGGGGCTGAGCCGCCGGGCGCCCTCGGTCAACGCCGCCGCCACCGCCGTATCCGGACCACCACCAGCGTCCCGACCAGCACGGCGGCGAGGGCCGGACCCGCGCGCCGGGCCAGCGGGGCGCCGGCCGCCCGGACCAGGTCGAGCGCGTCGTCCCGGCCGGCCGGCTCCGCCGCCGGCGCACCGGCGGTCTCCTCAGCGCCCTCCTCGGTGCCCTCCTCCGTGTTCTCCTCCGGTGCGGCCAGCCGCTCGCTCAGATTCGTGGCGAACCGGCCGATGATCCGGTCGCCCACCTCCGCGATCACCCCGCGGCCGAACTGCGCCGGGCGGCCGGTCACCGTCAGGTCGGTGCGCACCGAGACGGCGGTGCCGCCGTCGCGCTCGCTGAGCGTGCCGGTCACGGTGGCCCGCGCGGTGCCCTGGCCGCGGGCCTCCCGGCCGCCGGCCACGAGCACCATGCGGTGCGCCGCGTCGTCCTGCTCCTCGAAGACGGCGGTGCCCTTGTACGTCAGGGTCACCGGGCCCACCTTGACCTTCACCGAACCGGTCACGGTCTTGCCGTCGAACGCGTCGACGGTCGCCCCCGGCATGCACGGGGCGACCCGTTCGATGTCCAGCAGCGCCCGCCAGGCGTCGTCGACCGGGACGGGCACGGTGAACTCGTGGTGCAGTTCCATGATGGCCTCCTTGGTTCTCATGCCTGGTTCTCATGCCTGGTTCTCCTGACCCGGGGTGCTACGGCGCTCGCGGCCCGCCCTGCCGGGCCGGGGCCCGTATCTCCCGCGCCAGCCGTTCCAGCGCGGCCAGGCTGTGACCGGGCACGAAGGCGTCCAGGTGCGGCAGGGCCGCCGCCATGCCGGCCGCCAGCGGGGCGTAACCGGGGCGGGCCTTGAGCGGGTTGGACCAGATCACCCGGTGGGCCAGCCGGCCCAGGCGGCGCAGCTGGGCGGCGAGCAGCTCCGGGTCGCCGCGCTCCCAGCCGTCGGACAGCAGCACCACGACCGCGCCGCGCGCCACGCCCCGCTGTCCCCACCGGTCCAGGAACTCGCGCAGCGGCTCACCCAGCCGGGTGCCGCCGCGCCAGTCGGGCACCGCCGCCCAGGCGGCCGCGAGGGCCCGGTCGGGATCGCGGTGGGTGAGTTCCCGGGTCACCCGGGTCAGCCGGGTGCCGACGGTGAACACCTCGGTGGGCGCGGACCGCGCGGCGGCGTGCGCGAATCGCAGCAGGGCGTCCGCGTAGGGCGCCATCGATCCGCTGACGTCCACCAGCAGCACCAGCCGGCGCGGTCGCTCGGTCCGCGCCCGGTGCCGCCGCTCGTACTCCTGCCGCAGCCCTCAGCGCCACGACCTAGCCGCCGAGCTGGAGCGACGCCCCGCCTGAGTCCCGCCCGCCCACCGGCCCCGTCGCCCGGCGCGCCTACCTCATGGCGGCACAGCACCTCGGTCCGCCGACCACCCCCGAACTCCTCGATGCCGCCGACCTGTCCCTGGACACCTGGACACCCGGCGCCCGCGAGTCCGCCGTGTTCGCCCGACTGCTGGCGGACGCGCGGGGGTGGCGGCCCGCCGGCCGGGTCACCGACCGGCTGGGCCTGACGGGTGAGCCGGGGCGCGGGCCCGTGACCGCCGGCCGGGCGGCCCCGTTGCCCAGGGCATGATCTCCACACGACGTATCGTCGCCGCCGTCGGTCTCGCCGCCGGCGTCACCGGCCTCGCCGCGCTGCCGGCGAGCGCCGCCGACGCCGGCGCGCGGCCCTCCGGCGGCCTCAGCCCGACGCGGCTGCTCGACACCCTCGCCGTCAGCGACCTCCCCGCCGAACACCGCGACGAGATCCTGCGGCCCTCCGACCAGCTCGGCCGGCTCAAGGACCTGGGCCAGCTCCAGCAGGTGGTGGGCCTGGTCTCGCCGCTCTTCGGCGTGGTGCCGGCCTTCGGCTGAGCAGGCCCGCGCGTACCGAGGGAGGGCCGCCCGGACGTCCGGGCGGCCCTCCCTCGCGTCC